>DASXIL010000250.1:0-3892 GCA_036497985.1 Candidatus Angelobacter sp.
GATAAATGCCGCCGACAATCGCAAATCCTTGCGCCAGCCCTCTGGTGTGAGAAACCGTGCCCACGAAAAATGAGAATACCAACTGCATCAGTGTTCCCAGAAAATAGAACGTATTTTGCACGCGTCCCATGAAATGCTTAGGTACCAATTCCATCATGGTGCTGGTAATGGCCACGCCGCCCAGCGCGCGACAACAACCCATAAGACAGTAGACCGCAACGCACACAGCCAGCGCCACGCTGACTTTGAGCGGCGCGGAGATTTCCAATACACCCTGAATGCGCGCACCCAGGAACGGCAGCGAGATCAAGGAAAGCGCCAGCACTGCCATGGAAATCCCAATGGCGCGGCGATGCCCGGCACCGCGTATGAGCGCCGGCGTATAAATTGCGCTCATGAATGCCCCAATCGCCCAACCGGCATTCAACCATCCATAGCCGACAGCGCCGGACTTCAAAATGCGGTCGCTGAACGGCGCCGTGATGACGCCCTGCGTGAGCATTCCCGCCATAAACAAGGCCCAGGCAGTGCCCAGCAGCAGCAATCGAGGGCGCAGCTTGATGTAGGCGATGCCCTCTTTCAATTCATGATCAAACTTTGCCAACGCGCTTTCATGCACGATGGTTTCATCGGCCACCGCCACTGTGTGCCGACCCTTGCGTACAAACAGGTAACACGTGAATGAGAGCACGTAACTGGCAAAATCGATAAACAGCACGCCGTGCAAACCGATCTTGTTGTAGACAAAGCCCACAACCGCGCCGGCCAGCAGCCATCCGCCTTGCACGCCTGCCAGCAGAAAGCTATTCGAGTGCACAAAGTGCGAATCCGGCGTGAGTTCCTGGATGAGAGCGTTGATGGTGGGCCAGAACATCCAGAAGCCCGCGGCCACAATGACAGACATCAAATAGACTTCCCACAACGTGGCCACGCCGCGATACGCCAGGACCGCAACGCAAAGAATCACGAGGCCACGCACCGCGTCCAGCACCATGAGCAGGCGGCGGCGATCTTCGCGGTCAATTACCACGCCGGTGAATGGCAGCATCATGAGCGCGGGAATGGTTTGCAGCATGAGCAGCGTACCCAGCGCCATTTCTGAATGGGTTTTTTGCAGCAGAAACCAGGTCACGCCCGCGGAGTTCAAGCCGCTGCCGACCATAGAGATCAAATTCGCGGCAAAGATCAGCCGCATTCCGCGATGTTGGAGAATGTTACGCACGTCTACTCACTTTAGCATCCCGTAAAGCGCGCAAACTCGCTTGCTCTGCCGCCTGCAGCCTGCAATAATTTCGCCAATGCAGGGCCGCCACTTACGTGTGGTCTCCATCATCGCGATTTCCGCCGCTGCTTTCGCTGCCGGCGCTTCCATGCGTGAAGCGGTAAAGCCGTTTTCCGTTTATCACGATGGCGATGACCTTATCTTCACGCCGGAAATGGCGGGCAAGCATCGGCTGGCCAGCGTGGGCCCGTGGAACCTGGGCGAGCGCGTGGCTGAAGACAAGCCCGTGGATAAGCGCCTGAACCTTTATTTTGTTGCGCCCGGACTGCAATATCGCACACAGGGAAAATCCGAGTACGACCACAATCTGGTCATCAACAAATACACGGTGGACGGCAAGCCGCGCGACTGGGACGTTTTCTGGTGCTTCATTCTTGATCCCGCGCTGCGGCCCGACCTGCGCAGCGAACGCGAACTGCTGCTGGCCAAGCACCAGACGTTTCGTCCGGCGGCGCTGTTTGAGTTCAAAGATATTCCTTCACACGCGCTGATGGCGGAACGGCTCAGCATCAAGTCCATGGCCGACCTGCGGCGTTACCGCGGAAAAGATGGCTCCCTGCCACGCCTGCTCATTGTGCCTGCGCGTCTGGTGGTGCGCGCGACAGCGGCGGTCCGCGGCGCAGTGCCAAGGCCGACGCCGAGATAGTAGGTCTATCCTTTGTCATCTTGAGCGACTTCGCGCCGCGACTTTTCGCGCGGCTCTCCGCTCAGAACGACAGATGGCATTTATACTGAGTCTTCAATCTTTCACCCTTCAAGGGGAACCAACTGCTTCCTTATATACACATTGGGCCGCTGGAGATTCCGACCTTCGGCCTGCTGATGGTTGTGGCCTTTGCCACCGCTTATTACGCTCTTGAGGGCGAGATCAAGCGGCGCAAGCTCCAGCTTGATCCTTATACAGTTGTCGCGGTGGTGGCGTTCGCCGGAATCATGGGCGCAAAGATCTGGCACATCGTGGATACACCCGCTGACCGCCTGAGCGCCGAAACCTTCAAGAGCTTTGGCGCGTTGCTGAGCTGGTTCCGCGGCGGCTTTGCCTGGTTTGGAGGCTTCGTCGCCGGCATTGCCGCGCTGCTGATCATTGCCCGGCGTAACCGCGTGAACATGCTGACCATGCTGGATGTTTCCAGCTTCGCGGCGGCCGTTGGCTACGCGGTGGGCCGCATCGGCTGCCTCATTTCCGGCGACGGCGACTACGGCAGACCGACGCATCTTCCGTGGGGCATGGCGTTTCCTGACGGCCTGGTTCCCACCAGCGGTCCTAACGGCACATGCGCGCTTTACGGCTGGCCGCAGAACTGCGCCGTCCATCCCACGCCGATCTATGAATTCATCGCGTGCGTGCTGATCGGCTGGTACATATGGCGGCGCGGTTCGCGCGCCATACAGCATCCGCTTGCCCCCGGCGTGATCACCGGCGAATTTCTGGTCCTGTTCGGCATTGAGCGCTTTCTGGTGGAGTTCGTTCGCATCAATCCCCGGATTCTGTGGGGCATGAGCAACGCGCAACTGGCCGCGCTGCTGACCGTGGTTGCCGGAGTGGTCCTGCTGATCGTTGCGAGGCGTCGATTTCGCAAAGTAGATCCCGTTCACAAAGTCCTGGACCATGTTGTCCAGCATGGCAACCAGGAAACCAAGCCGGAATATCATCGCGCCACGCCTGAATGCCCCAACCCTGAGCGCTGGAGGATGTTTGACACCATGACCGCCGAAGTTGAAATCCTGGATTTCCTGAAATGCCTGATGACCACCGTAAAGCCCAACCTAGTGGTTGAAACCGGGACGTTTCTCGCCGTCAGCACCATCTATATGGCTGAAGGGCTGAAGCAAAACGGCTCCGGCAAGATCATTACCTGCGAGCCGGACAAAGAAGTCTTTGCCAAGGCCAAAGAGAAGATTGAGGCGTCCGGCCTCAAGAAGTTTATCGACTTCCGCTGCGAATCCAGTCTGGAGACGCGCGTTGCCGGGACCATCGACGTGCTTTTCTGCGACTCACTGCCTGAGCTGCGCGAGCCTGAGGTCCGGCACTTTCTGCCGCAGATCAATCCCAACGGCCTGATCCTGATGCACGACGCCAGCTCGCATCTCAAGACCGTCCGCGAAGCCGCCAAGCGGATGGAGGATGAAGGATTGGTGTCAGTGGTGTTTCTGCCTACGCCAAGAGGGTTGGTGATAGCGCAGAAAAGAGAGGGAAGGAAGTAGCTCTGGTTCCGATCCGCGTCATCCGCGTTGATCCGCGGTAAAGGCTTTCGGGTTTTCCGATCACGCGTGATGTCGGCGATCACGTGCGATCACGGCGATCCCACCCACCCGGTCTTTTTCCAGCTTTTGTTGAAAACAAAGCTCGAACCGCAAATCGACGCTCGGGTGACCATTGCGTGGCCCTTGGGTGACGCTTGGGTGGCCCAAGGGCCACCATTGGGCCACCCAAACCAAATCCCAATCGGCAGAGGGTCGCAAATCGATCGAGGGTTGGCTGAATGCCGATTACTAAGTGCTGCCTGCTAATTTTCAATGATCTGGTGCTGCTCACACCCTGAGGCTCAGCTCATCTTAGCGCATTTCTTATAGCGAATCAAGTGCGAATTAGTACAATATACAGTATGC
>DASXIL010000251.1:0-2830 GCA_036497985.1 Candidatus Angelobacter sp.
GCGGCCACTTGCTGGCATGCCATTCCAGCATGACGAGTTGCTGCGGCTCTTCTACCGGCAGCATACGCAGCATCACCGCATCAATGGCGCTGAAAATGGCAGTATTCACGCCGATGCCCAGCGCCAATGAAATAACCACTACGGCAGCAAATCCCGGAGCGCGAAGTAACATTCGCAAGGCGTACCGCAGGTCTTGTAGAAGTGTCTCCGCAAAATGCAGGCCCGTGTTCCGCTTTGAGAAAACTGCCGTCAATTGTGCTATCAGCATCCGTAGTCTCTCCGTTGCGACACTCCCGGCGAATCGGCTTTTCAGCGATCAGCCGTATCGCAGTGCAAGAATAGACCACAGCGCCCTTTGAATGTCACCAGAATGCTAGAAAATATCATCGTAGGTGTTTCCATCAACCTTGAAGTACTACTTTAGGTTGGAAAAGCGTGCCTGCTACCCGACGGGCGATAGCCAGCAGTTCCCTTTGCCCGGCAAATACCCTGACGATGGCGGCTTTGCTGAATTCAGGCAGGTTGACTGCTCCGCCGTGGCGGATCCGGGCCGCACTTTCAGGTGACGCAACCACGGCCGGAAATTCCGGTAGCACCAGGCGGGGATGGAGAAATAGCTCTTCTAGAGTTTTGGCCGCCTGGGCTTGTTCCAGCTCTTGCAGGCTGTGCGCTTCATCAATCGTAAATTCCCGGACAGCCGTCCGTTTGAGGGCGGCCAGATGTCCGCCAGGCCCCAACTTTTTCCCAAGATCGTTCGCCAGCGATCGCAGGTACGTTCCCGAACTAACCCAGGCGCGGAAACAAACCGACTGGCCGTCGCAATCATAGAACTCCAGCTCTTTGATCTCGACCTGCTTCGGCTTGAGCTCAACTGGCTGTCCTTTGCGCGCCAGACGATGCGCGGGAATGCCGGCAATTTTCTTGGCGGAAAAAGGCGGAGGATACTGAGCAATTTCTCCCATAAATTCCCCAGCAGCATTCTGTACTTGCTGCAATGAGAGGTCGGTAGATTGCTCAGGTCCGGCAGGTTGGCCTTCCGCGTCATAAGTATCAGTCGCCCAGCCAAAACGAATCGTGCCTTCATAGCGCTTGTCGGCTTCGTTATAGAACTGCGCCAAGCGGGTAAAGCGGCCAAGAACCAGCGGCAGCACGCCCGTCGCCATGGGATCGAGCGTGCCAAGATGGCCCACGGACTTTTCGCCGACGATGCGGCGGACGCGCGCCACCACGTCATGCGAGGTCATTCCAGCCGGTTTGTCGACGATCAATACCGCATCCACTTGAGTAACTCCGTTGAATCAAGCATCATACTGAAGAAGCTGCCATCGCATGTTCCCCATTCGAGACGACGCGCCCCGATCGACAACACCATTCATCAACTACTTTCTTATCGTACTCAACATTGGGATTTTTCTTTTTGAATTGTCATTGCAGGTATCCGGAGGCCCCCGCGCCCGGGCCGACTTTGAAATGCAGTTTGCGTTTGTCCCCGAGCATGTAGCCGCCTGGATGAAAGGGTACCTGCCTGCGTCCGTGGCCTTTGTTCCCTTTCTCAGCTCCATGTTTCTGCACGCTTCCCTGCCTCATGTGTTGCTGAATATGTGGGGGCTGGCGATTTTTGGAGACAACGTTGAAGACCGTCTTGGCCATTTTCGATATCTGGCTTTTTACATTGTGTGTGGCTTGGCTGCCGGTGTTACACATTTAGTTTTCAATTTCAGTTCAACCGTGCCGACGGTCGGCGCCAGCGGCGCGATAGCAGGGGTTATGGGAGCTTATCTGGTGCTTTATCCGCGGGCGCGCGTGCTCACGTGGTGGGGATTTTTTGTCTTCTGGCTGCCGGCGTGGCTGGTGCTGGGCTACTGGCTCATCATCAACCTCTTGAGTGGTGCCGCATCGGTTTTGACCGAATCCAAAGGTCCTGTGGGTGGTGTTGCTTTTTGGGCTCACGTCGGTGGCTTCGTGACCGGAGCATTGCTGATCCAGCTTCTTCCTACGCGAAAAAACGTCTACGCCTTTGAAGACTACTGAATAAGTCGGATCGGAAGGCTCATTCTGCTGCTAGAGCACGCCCGCTGCAGGTCCGATGCGGATCTCTTCAATCGCCGTGTTCGCCGGAGCTGACACGGCGTGCAACACCGCTTGCGCCACGGTTTCCGCTGAGATCATCTTTACTTTTGGCGCACCCGGCCAGAATTGGTTCCATATTTCCGTGTCCGTGGCGCCCGGCAGTAGGGCCAGCACCCGAATGCCACGCTTGCGCAGGTCTTCACGCAGCGCGTGAGTGAAACCCAGAGCGCCAAACTTTGAAGCATTGTAAGCGGACATGCCAGCAAATGGCTGCAATGCTGCGACGGACAAATTGTTCACAATTGTTCCGCCGGCGCGCATCAGCGGCAGCGCCGCGCGGGTGACCAGAAATGTGCCAGTCAGGTTGGTGTCGATTACCTCTTTCCAGGTTTCGATTGGCAGTTGATCGACTGTCGCCAGCGCATGGGCCACCCCGGCATTGTTGATCAGCACGTCGAGGGCTGAGTGGCGTTTGCTAATCTCCTGAAAAAGTTTCTCCACTGAGGCGGGGTCGCGAACATCGCAAGCAATGCCGGTAACCTGCTTTTTGTCGGCTGCGATATCTGCGGCTGCTTTCTGAAGACGCTTCGCATCGCGCCCGGTAATGACTACGGAATAGCCGCTGACCGCGAATGTGCGGGCCATCGCCAAACCAATGCCGCTACCTCCCCCGGTGATGACTGCGACTTTATTTTGCCCGTCCTTCTTGCCACGCATTAAAACGAATTTCCGTTTTTGCCGTTACGAATCAAGGATAGAA
>DASXIL010000252.1:0-3237 GCA_036497985.1 Candidatus Angelobacter sp.
AAAACGGCTGAAACAATGACGCAACACATCGTATGAGAACAATGTTGCGCCTGCGTTTCAGCCGATGAATCGGAACCAAGACCTACGGGTTTTTAACGACGCTCAAGCTGCCGGCTTCAGCGCCTCGCGCCTTGGTCGAAAAGGCTTTCCTGCTTCCAGTATAGAAGCGGCATCCGCGGTGCCAAACAGGCGAATGAGCCCGGCAATGACTCCCGTCCATCCTGTCTGGTGGCTTGCGCCCACTCCCGCCCCGTTGTCGCCATGAAAGTATTCGTAAAAGAGAAGACAGTCGCGCCAGTAGGGATCATTCTGAAATTTCTCCGTGCCTCCAAATACCGGCCGGTGTCCCTGCTGGTCTCGCAAAAAAATGCTTGTCAATCGGTCAGTGATCTCGCGGCCGACTTCAAAAAGGTTCATCCATTTTCCTGAGCCTGTAGGACATTCCACTTTGAAATTCTCGCCATAATACAAGTAGAACTGCAGCAATGCCCGTATGAGCAGCACGTTCATGGGCATCCAGATTGGGCCACGCCAATTGGAGTTGCCGCCAAACATTCCGGTATTTGATTCTGCAGGCAGGTAATCAACCTGGTACTCCTGGCCGCCATAGCTCAACTTATAAGGATGCTCCAAGTGGAAGCGTGACAGGGCACGAATTCCATAAGGCGACAGGAATTCATTCTCATCCAGCATTTTGGCCAGCATGCGGCGAAGCCTCTCAGGATTGACCAGGGCCATAATCCCGCGTTGGTTGACGCCAAAATGCCCGGGGCCAGTGGGGTGAATCGTCTCCAGCAACTGGGGCATGTGACTCAGCCGCTGCCGAAGAGCTTGCATTGCTAGCGTGACTTTCTCTCTTTGACCGGCCTCAACCACTGTGGTTGCGCACATGGGCAGCAACCCGACAACAGACCTTACCTTGAGTCGTGCGGAAGTGCCGTCAGGCAGGCGCAGCAGATCGTAATAAAACCCATCTTCCTCGTCCCATAAGCCATCTTCACCCGGACGGTTGATGGCGGCTGCAATCCACAGGAAATGCTCAACAAACTTGAGGCAAAATTCCTGGTAAAGGGGATCGGCATCTGCCAGCTCTACCGCGATCTCGCACATATTTTGGCAATAGAACGCCATCCATGCCGTCCCATCAGCTTGCTCAAGGTATCCTCCGCCCGGAAGGCCCGCACTGCGGTCAAAGATCCCAATGTTGTCCAATCCCAGGAATCCGCCTTCAAAGACATTTTTCCCAAACCGGTCTTTGCGATTGACCCACCACGTGAAATTAATGACGAGCTTATGAAATATCCTCTTGAGAAATTCGCGGTCGCCCACACCATCTTCGGCCTTCTGCAAATTATGCAGAAAGATGGTCGCCCAGGCATGCACGGGTGGATTCACATCGCTGAAATTCCATTCGTAGGCCGGCATCTGGCCGCTTGGATGAAGATAGAGAGCACCTACCATCAATTCGAGTTGTCGCTTGGCAAAATCAGGATCTACAAGCGAGAGCGGCAGTGTATGAAAAGCCAGGTCCCATGCGGCATACCATGGGTACTCCCATTTGTCCGGCATCGAAATAATGTCGTGATTGAGCATGTGAAACCATTGTTTGTTGCGTGAATCACGGCTCTTGGGCAATAGCGGGTCCGCCTTGTGCTCTTCCAGCCATTCGTCAACATTAAAGTCATAGTACTGTTTACTCCACAGCATGCCCGCAAACGCCTGGCGCATCACCATGCTTTTATCCCAACCGATTGTGGCAGGGATAATCCGGGAATAAAACTCGTCGGCTTCACGTATCCGGCTCTCCATAACGTTGTCAAACTGCCTTCCAAACGGATCCTTTGGCTTAGGGGTCGATTCTCGCAGTTTCTGGGGAGCGGTTCCGGTCAGGCGCAAGCGAATGGTTTCCTTTTTTCCGGCCTCGATTGCCAGTTGGTAATGCGCCGCAACCTTGGTTCCCAGTCGTTCAGGGTTGACGGCATCTCTTGTTCCTCTGACTATGAACTCGTTGATTCCGTCTTTCACGCAGGGAGTGAGATTTGGCGTGCCGAAAAGGCGCTGGTTATTGGTCTCATTTTCCGTAAAAAGAAGCTCTGGACCACCCTCACAATACAGGAACATGTGCCCGAGCTCGAGGTTGAATGCCGTTGCGACGCTCGATCCTTGTACCGGTTCGTCCTGACGAATCGCGGGACGGGCGTCGGTTTTCCCCCTGGACCATGTGTTGCGAAACCACAATGTTGGCAGGATCGTGACCGATGCGGCCTCCGGCCCACGGTTCCAGACGCTGATTTTGATCAGGATGTCGCCGGGCGATTCTTTTGCATATTCCACGAAGACATCAAAATACCGGTCGTCGGCAAATATCCCTGTATCAATCAACTCGTACTCGAATTCATCCCGTGAACGCTGCCGGTTGACGCGCACCAGGTCATCATATGGATATGCCCTTTGCGGATATTTATAGAGATACTTCATGTAAGAGTGCGTGGGCGTATTGTCCAAATAAAAGTAATACTCCTTAACGTCTTCGCCATGATTCCCTTCAGCATTCGTCAATCCAAACAACCGCTCCTTCAGAATAGGGTCTTTTCCGTTCCACAAAGCCACCCCAAAGCAAAGCAGTTGATGATCGTCAGAGATGCCGGCAATCCCGTCTTCTCCCCACCGGTACGCACGAGAGCGGGCATGGTCATGGCTGAGGTGGCCCCATGCGTCTCCAGTCTCGCTGTAATCTTCGCGGACGGTCCCCCACTGGCGTTCACTTAGATATGGACCCCACTGTTGCCAGTCAGACCGAGAATTGCGTGCGTCTTGTAAAGGAACTTCCTTTTCTTTCATGTGTTCACCCTCTTCCTGGTTGTTCTTGCGTGGTTTGTAGTTGGGGTGTTGTGGTAGGTTTTCCTGTTTGATTTCTGCCTGACTCTTCTGAACGGTAATAAGTGCGGTATTCAAAAGGAACTGGCAGAACCGACAGAGAATTTTGTTTCTTGCGACGTGATCCATTTCAGCTTGGTTTTTGCGACTGAGGATTTTGACAGTTCCTGTTGCTATGTGCGCTGCTTATCCTTAGAAGGTACAAGAGGGTTGAAACAAATATTCACGCAGTGGAGAAGACTCATGCGAAGGGTAGTTAGCTTGCTGGTCGTTTGTGTCGCGGTCCTTATGTCCGGCCAATCAAACTCATCCAAGTACCAGCCGGCTTTAATACTGGGAGTAAAAGAACATCAAGGGCCC
>DASXIL010000253.1:0-3277 GCA_036497985.1 Candidatus Angelobacter sp.
TTACGATGCCACCAACGGTGACTCCTAGAAAACCGATCATGATTGGCTCAAGCAGAGTGAGCATGTCCTTGGTAGCGGCGTCGACTTCATCTTCGTAGAAGTCAGCGATCTTCTGCAGCATGGCGTCCATTGCGCCGGTGGCTTCACCGACCCCAATCATCTGCGTAACCATGTTGGGGAACACACCGCTTTCCTTCAAATGATCAACGATGGTCCGGCCCTCTTCTACAGCTTTGCGCACTTTCATGAGCGCATCTTCAAGAACGGCGTTTCCTGACGTTCTTGCAGTAATGGTAAGACCTTCCAAAATCGGAACACCCGAGGTAATCAGCGTGCCCAGAGTACGCGTGAATCGGGCCACCGCAATCTTGCGCAGCACAGTGCCGAGAACCGGAAGGTTCAGGAGCATCTTGTCAAACATGTAGCGGCCTTTGGGATCTTTGCGGATGTATTTAACCGCGACAAAAATGAGCCCTATGGAAAGGAAGATCAGCCACCAGAAGCGGCCAATAAAATTACTGAGCCCGATGACGATCTTCGTCGGCAAAGGCAGATCCACGCCCATGCTGATGAACATATTGGCGAAGATGGGCACCACAAATTTGAGCAGGCATCCCACTACCAGCGCGGCAATGGAGATAACGGAAACCGGGTAAATCAACGCCGACTTCACTGCCGACTTCAACTTCACGGCTTTTTCCACGTAGGTAGCAAGGCGCTGAAGGATGGTATCGAGAATACCGCCCGCTTCGCCCGCTTCAATCATGTTGGTGGTCAGATCGTCAAAGATCTTGGGAAACTGCCGCATGGCATTGGAAAGCGTGGTACCGCCTTCAACGCTCTGGCGTACGCCGGTAAGGCACTTCTGGAAGACTTGGTTCTCCTGGTTTGCGGCCAGGATTTCCAGACACTGCACCAGAGGAAGTCCGGCATCGATCATGACGGAAAACTGCCGGAAGAAAACGGCGATGTCCTTGACAGGTACTTTGCCGGTACCCAGTTTAGGAAGAGCGAATTCTTTGCCCTTCTCTTTAATGGCTCCCGGGGTAATGCGTTCGCGGCGCAGCTGTATGGTGACCGCGGCCTTGCTGTCAGCTAACCGTTCCCCGGCAATTTTCTTGCCCTGGGGGTCGGTCCCTGTGAATGTAAATACCGGCATAAACCGTGACTCCTCTCGTCCTTTTTGCCTACCGACTTCCCTTGCCAACCCCGGGGGAAGGTTGGAAAAACTTTTATCTGCGCTGCGGAGTGGCCGCAGCAACCTTGGGCGCTTGTACGCCGCGATTAATCATGTCCTGCAGCTCATCCGGCATGGATGAGCGCGCCAGCGCGGTCTCCAGCGTGATGGCTTTCTGGAAATAAAGCGTCGCCAACGACTGGTTAAACGTCTGCATACCGAACTTGTCCTGGCCTGACTGCATCGACGAATAAACCTGATGGATCTTGTCTTCACGAATCAAGTTGCGCACCGCGGCGTTAGGGATAAGAATCTCCATCGCCATCGCGCGTCCTTGTCCGCCCACACGCGGCAGCAGCGTTTGGCAAAGAATCCCTTCCAACACCAGGGAAAGCTGTGCGCGAATCTGCGACTGCTGGTGCGACGGAAAAACGTCGATAATACGGTTGATTGTGGATGCGGCAGAATTGGTGTGCAAGGTGCCAAAAGTCAAGTGGCCGGTTTCCGCAATGCGCAGGGCCGACTCAATCGTTTCCAGATCGCGCATTTCGCCGATCAGCACCACGTCCGGATCTTCACGCAGCGCAGCGCGCAGGGCGTTTGAAAACGACTGCGTGTCGGAATGCACTTCACGCTGGTTCACCAGGCAGCTCTTGTTCTGGTGTACAAATTCGATTGGATCTTCGATGGTAATAATGTGGTCGTGGCGCTCAGTATTGATCTTGTCGAGCATGGCGGCCAGCGTTGTAGATTTGCCGGAACCTGTGGGACCAGTGACGAGAATCAGGCCGCGAGGCTTATCGCACAATTTAGAAATCACGTGCGGCAGATTCAACTGCTGGAACGTTTTGATCTCAAAAGGAATCACGCGGTAAACCGCTCCTACCGCGCCGCGCTGGTTGAAGCAGTTGCCGCGGAAGCGGGCCAGGCCTTTCAATCCGAAGGAGAAGTCCAGTTCCAGCGTTTCTTCAAAGCGGTGCTTCTGCGCATCCGTCAGAACGCTATAAGAAAGCTGCTTGGTTTCCGAGGGCGTGAGCGGCGGCATATCCAGCGGCTGCAAATGCCCGTGAACGCGGACCTGCGGCGGTGAGTTGGTGGTAATGTGCAGGTCACTGCCGGACATGTCCAGCATTTTCTTCAACAGATCGCTTAGTGTGACATTCATGATTTCCCTGTTCTTCCCTAATGACTCTTGGGCTCTTGGCCTTTAGCCTGCATCAGCTTTAGCTGAGCTAATTGCCAATTGCTAATTGCTATTTGCTTTAATGCAGCGTCTCTCTTGCCACTTCTTCCAGCGTGGTAACGCCTTCCTTTACTTTCACCAGGCCGCTGCGACGCAGCGTTATCATGCCGCGCTCAATGGCCTTCTTTTTCAGTTCCACGGCGGACGCGCCAATCAAAATCAATTCGCGGATGTCATCGTCCACTTCCATTACTTCATACAGGCCGGCGCGACCCTTGTACCCTGTTCCGTTGCACACAGAGCAGCCTTTGCCCTTGAAAATCTTTACCGTCTTGGCCTCTTCCGGCGTAAAACCGGCGTCAACCTTGGCCTGCGGCGGCATGGGGACTTCTTCACGGCATTCAACGCAGATACGCCGTATCAGCCGCTGAGCGCAGATCAAGTGCACGGCCGTCGCCACCAGAAAAGGCTCAATACCCATGTTCATCAGGCGGCTGATGGTTTCCGGCGCGCCGTTGGTGTGCAGCGTGGAAAGCACCAGGTGGCCGGTAAGAGCGGCCTTAATGGCGATTTCAGCAGTTTCAAAGTCGCGGATCTCGCCCACCAGAATCACGTTGGGATCTTGCCGCAGGAAGGCGCGCAGGGCCGCGGCAAAATTCAGGCCAATGGATTCTTTCATCTGCACCTGGTTCACGCCGTGCAATTGGAACTCTACGGGGTCTTCCGCGGTAATAATGTTGGTGTCTGGCTTGTTGAGCAGTGAGACTGAAGAATAAAGAGTGTTGGTCTTGCCCGATCCCGTGGGACCTGTGACCAGCACCATGCCGTAAGGCTTGAGCACCGCGCGCTGGAATTTTTCCAGCGACTCCGGCTCAAAGCCCAGCTTGGTCATATCCAGCCGCAGGTTCTCTTTATCG
>DASXIL010000254.1:0-9359 GCA_036497985.1 Candidatus Angelobacter sp.
GCGGCCAGAATATTCTGGGCCGCCAACTTGCAGCTGAATTCTGCCGTGTCCATGCCTGTTCCCACGACGTTAAAGACTAAAATGTTTGTGCGAACCTTTTTCGCATCAATCGTAATGCCCTTAATCTCCGCTAACCCTTCAGCCATCAGACGCGCGTTGTCGTGGTCTTCCTGCAAACGCGCCGGCATTTTCTCCAGCGCAATCAAACCAGCCGCAGCCAGCACGCCGGCCTGACGCATGCCGCCGCCCAACGCTTTGCGAAAGACGCGGGCCTTGCCGATGAACGCCTTGCTGCCCACCAGCATCGATCCCACCGGCGCGCACAGCCCTTTGGACAGGCAGAACATCGCCGAATCAAACTTGCGCGCCAGCTCTGCCACCGATTTCTTCATGGCCGTCGCGGCGTTGAAGATGCGTGCGCCATCCAGATGCACCGGAAGTCCCAGCTCATGCGCGCCGTCGCATATCTCGTTCGATATCTCCAGCGGAAAAATCGTTCCGCCCGCCAGGCTGCCCGTGTTCTCCAGCTCAATCAGCCCGGTCTGCGCGCGATAGTACGCCGGTGGCGCAATCTTCTTCTTGATCTGCGCCCAGGTGATCACGCCGTCTTCGCCATAGATCGTCCGCGGCTGGCAGCCGGAAAACGCCGCCACCGTTGCCGATTCCAGGTTGATGAAATGCGCGCGCTCCTCGCAGATGATCTCCTGGCCGTGCTGGGTATGGCAGCGGATGGCCACCTGGTTGCCAATGGTGCCAGTAGGCACAAAGATCGCGGCTTCCTTCTGGAAAATCTGCGCGGCCCGCTCCGTCAGCCGATTCATGGTTGGGTCTTCGCCATAAACATCGTCTGCGACCTCGGCTTCCGCCATGGCGCGGCGCATCTCCGGCGTGGGCTGGGTGACCGTGTCACTCCGCAGATCGATCGCGTGATTGTTTGTCATTGTCATCACAGTTTTTGCCTGTCATCCTGAGCGACTCCGAAGAAGCAACGCGACTGAGGAGGAGTCGAAGGACCCCGGGAATGCATCCTCTTCCATGCGGCTTTAGGGAGTTCTCACAAGAATTTCAATCCTGCTTTTGCATCACTGCCGGATTCATGATGAATTTTTGAAAGACTTCGTTTGACAACAATCTTCCTCGCGGGGTCAGTCGCACATTGTCATCCGCGTATTGCAGTAACTGTTCATCCGCCAACTCACGAATGATTGCATCATACCGCGTGAAGGTATCGCCGAATTGTTCCCGCAACCCCTCCAAATCCACGCCGCGATTCAACCTCAGCCCCAGAAAGAAGCTCTCTTCCAAAGCCTGCTCCTGGCTCACTGCTGTAGCTTTTAAATCCGCTCCGGCAAAGTAACGATCATAATCGTCCGTTGTCGCCAGCCGTACGCTTTCCGCTTCGCCATTGCGCGATGGCATCATGGAATGTGCGTCCACGCCAAAGCCGAGATACGGCTGGCGCGTCCAGTATTTAAGGTTGTGCCGCGACTCAAACCCTTCGCGGGCAAAGTTGGAAATCTCATACTGCTCAATGCCTGCTGCATTCAGCCGCTCGCAAGCGACCTCGTAAAAATCGGCCGTCAGGTCATCGTCAGGAACAAAGTGCGCGTGATACTTCGTCCCGCCGGCAATCAGCTCCCGTCCCAACCGCGAGTCTTCGTCCACCTCAAGCATGTAAACACTCACATGCGGGACACCTATTGCAATGGCCTCGCCAACTGAATATTCCCAGCTTTCCCGCGTCTGGTACGGCAGCCCGGCAATCAAATCTACGTTGATGTTGCTGATCCCGGCTTTGCGCAGCCGCGCAATATCATCCAGCGTCTTCTCCCGCGTATGCAGCCGCGCCACCGAAGCCGCTTCCTTATCGACAAACGACTGCACTCCCAGACTTACACGGTTTACGCCGCGCGTCACCAATGACTGGATCACCTGGTCCGTCAAAGTGCCCGGCGCGCACTCCACTGTCACTTCTGCCTTGGGCAGAATCTTGAATTCCTGCCGCACCATAAAGAAAAGCTTCTTCAGTTCGTCCGATGGCAAGAGGCTTGGCGTTCCGCCGCCCATATAGATGGAGTCAACTGTTTCTGGCATGGTCGCGCCCAAATTGCCGGCGTGCGCGCGCAACCACTGGATGTCTTCGCTCACCCGCTCCACATATCGCCCCATCTGCCCCGCCGAAAACATGCCGGACGCAAAGTTGCAATAGGTACACTTTGAGCGGCAGAACGGGATCGAGATGTAAATGCCTGAATGCATAGATTTGTTAAAAGGAGCTTCTCCGGCGCATAAATCCTGCATCAATTATAGAATCAGAGTCTATGCTCAAACGTGTCGTTGTGACAGGCATGGGCGTGGTCAGCCCAAACGGTATTGGAAAAACCGCATTCTGCCGCGCCATTCTGGATGGCAAGAGCGGCGTAAAGCTTATCTCCAGTTTTGACACCAAAGACCTTCCCGTGAAGATCGCGGGAGAAATTCAGGACTTCAAAGAGCTTGACTGGATTGAAGCCCGCGAGCGCAAGCACGTTTCCCGCTGCGTGCCGCTGGCCGTCGCCGCGTCCACCGAAGCGCTGAAAGATGCCGGTCTTGATCCAGAAAAAATGTCACTCGAAGCCAAGCGCGAGATCGGCGTGGTGCTGGGCACGGGCGGCGGCGCGCATGATTTTTCTGACGCGCAATATCACAAGTATTACGCCGGCAATGTAAAACAAATCAGCATTTTCAGCATTCCCAGCGGCACCATGGGCACCATGTCCAGCGAGATTAGCATGCGCTTTGGCTTTCGCGGCATGAGCCATGTGGTCACCAGCGGCTGCACTTCGTCCACTGACGCGATTGCCTACGCGACGCGCCAGCTCCAACTCGGCACGCTGCCCATGATGCTCGTCGGCGGCGTGGATTCGCCTTTGGCGTGGGGCATTCTCAAGGGCTTCACGTTCATGCGCATCATGACCGAATCCTGGAACCACGCGCCGGAACGCGGCTCACGTCCGTTCAACCTGGATCGTGACGGCTTTGTCCTGGCCGAAGGCTCGTGGATGTTTGTCCTGGAAGAGTATGAGCATGCCCGCGCCCGCGGCGCTCATATCTATGCAGAAATCGCCGGTTACGGTTCGACCTGTGAGGCTTTCCATCGTGTGCGCCTGCAGGAGTGCGGAGAGGAACCTGCACGCGCCATTGGTCTGGCCATGAAAGAAGCAGGCGTCTCGGCGGAGAATATTCAATATGTAAACCTGCACGGCACATCCACGGAGCTGAACGATCGCATTGAAACGCGCGCGCTCAAGCTGGCGCTGGGCGACCACGCTTATAAAGTCCCGATGTCTGCGCTGAAGTCCCAGATTGGGCATCCGCAAGGCGCCTGTGGCGCAGCGGGTGTCGCCGCTACGCTGATTGCCATGAAGCACAACCAGATTCCGCCCACCATCAACCTGGAAAAGCCCGATCCTGATTGCGATCTTGATTATGTCCCTGAAGTCGGTCGCACAGCACAAATTGAGCACGCTGTTTGTAACTGCATTGCTTTCGGATCGAAGAACTCGGCGTTGGTGCTGCGGCGCGTAGAGACGTAAATGGCTGCGGCCCAACGCAGATATTCCGGACTCACCGTATCTCACTGAATCTTTTGCCCTGCTCCGCCACTCAATATCTCTTTGCGGCTCACTTTGAAATCCAGCTCAATCTGCCGTAGCACCGGCTTGCTTTAAAATGGTTCACAGAGCGTTACTCAGAAAACGTTTCTCAGAAAAACATGGCCCAGGAAGAAGAGGTACTAGGTAAAGCGTATGACAGCCGCCTGATGAAGCGGCTGCTGGGTTATTTGCGGCCATACAAATGGCAGGTTGTGGTTGCACTTGTGTCCATCATCCTCAAGGCCGGCGCGGACGTGCTGGGCCCGTTCCTCACCAAGACCGCCATCGACAAATATCTTTCTTCGACTGCTCATCACAGTATTCTTGACCGTTTTCTCAGCCCGCTTCCGCTGGTCGGCATTGCCCAACTGGGATTCGCCTATTTCGCGCTGCTGCTGATCAGCTTTGGACTGGAATACACGCAGACTTATCTCATGTTGTGGACCGGGCAGAAAGTCATGTTCGATTTCCGCAGCCAGATTTTCCGTCATCTGCAGCACATGCACATTGGTTTCTATGACCGGAATCCTGTCGGCCGCCTGGTGACGCGCGTCACCACAGACGTGGACGCGCTGAATGAAATGTTTACCTCCGGCGTGGTTGCGATCTTTGAAGATATCTTCGTGCTCGCCGGGATCGTCCTCATCATGCTGGGGATGAACTGGTGGCTCGCTCTGATCACCTTTGCCGTGCTGCCGCTGATCTTCTGGGCGACGATGGTCTTTCGCAAGTCCGTGCGCGACTCTTACCGCCGCATACGCACCGCCATTGCCCGCATCAATGCTTATCTGCAAGAGCATGTCACCGGCATGATGGTGCTGCAGCTTTTCAATCGTGAAAAGCGCGCCTACCGCAGCTTTGACCGCGTCAACGCGCAGCACATGGATGCCTTTAAAGACGCCATCATGGCTTACGCGCTCTACTATCCGGTGGTGGAAATTCTCTCCAGCGTCGCCATTGCCATGGTGATTTATTTTGGCGGACTCGGCGTGCTCCGCGGCGCTGTGACCATTGGCGTGCTGACGGCGTTCATGCAGTACGCGCAGCGCTTCTTCCGACCCATCCAGGACCTGAGCGATAAATACAACATTCTCCAGGGCGCCATGGCTTCCAGTGAGCGCGTTTTCAAACTGCTGGATACACCCGTTGAAATCACCTCGCCGGCGCTGCCGCAAAAGGCTGAAGGCGCGGGCAGCATTGAGTTTGACCACGTCTGGTTCGCCTACCGCAAGCTTGAAACCGACGATGACAGCAACGCTGCTGTAAAAGCCGGCTCCAACGGCCATGGTGAAATCGATGCCAGCGCTGAAGCCCACGCTGAGACTTACGACTGGATCCTGCGCGACGTCTCGTTCACCATCGAACCCGGCGAGACCGTGGCGATTGTCGGCCATACCGGCGCTGGCAAGACCACCATCATCTCGCTGCTCATGCGCTTTTACGATATTCAGAAAGGCGCAATCCGCATTGACGGCGTCGATATCCGCCAGATGGACCTCAATGACCTGCGCCGCCGCTTTGGCGTGGTCTTGCAAGACCCATTTCTCTTTACCGGCACCATTGAAAACAACATCCGCCTGGGCTCGAGCTGGATTACCGACGAGCAAATTGAGACCGCCGCTGAAAACGTAAACGTGGCCGATTTTATTCGCAGCCTGCCTGAAGGCTTTAAGGCCCCTGTGCTGGAGCGCGGCAGCACCATGAGCACCGGCCAGAAGCAGCTCATCTCATTCGCCCGCGCGCTGGCGCACAATCCTAAAATCCTTGTGCTCGACGAAGCAACCTCCAGCGTCGATACCGAAACCGAAATCCGCGTGCGTGAAGCGCTTACCCGCATGGTCGAAGGCCGCACGTCGGTCATCATCGCGCATCGTCTCTCCACCATTCAGCGCGCAGACAAGATCATTGTGATGCATAAGGGCCACGTCCGCGAGATCGGCAGCCACCAGGAACTGCTCGGCCAGCGCGGCATTTATTGGAAGCTCTATCAATTGCAATACAAAGACCAGGAACTGGGAGTGCCCCAGCCCCAATTTGGCGCGGACGACTAACCCTCCGTCCTTCCATTTCTCCGACCAATTTTATTTCCACAACCGGCTCCGCCTGGAAGGTGGTAAGATGCTCACCCAAAGCAACCTCAGTCAGGTCCGCCTGCGATATAAGAATGCATTCACGAAGAGTCGTTGACCTTAAAAAGCCTGTGTTCCCAATGAGATGCATCTTTCTGCGCGGGGTTCTGGCCAATCTTGCACTGTTTCTGTTGGCGTTAAGCGCCGTAGCGCAGCCGCTTTTCCACGCGCAAAGTCCGGAAAGATTGAAGGTTGCCTTCACCAGCTTAAAGGCGACGCCTAACAGCCGGTCCGCACAGCATCACTACCTCAAGGCATTTCCGCGGACGTATAAGAAATTCCAGGTATATTTCGGTACCGGCGGCGCGCTGGCAGATGGCTATGAATGCGACTACATTTTCGCGCTCTCCTCCTTGCAGAGCCATCATGTCGCTGAAGTCGGCTACCTTCTGGTCCACTTGAGCAAAGACGCGGAGTACCAACGGAACGCGCCCAGCTGCCTGCACAACGTCATGGCAAATTATGGCAGCCATTACACTAAATCGTTTGCCGTTTTCCTTCACCAGCTTTCACCCCAGGAGCGCGGGCAATTGATCAACTTTCTGGCGGACGTTGAATCGGCACACTACCCTGAATACCAGGCCATTATCCAGAACCTGAAAGGCCTGAAAGAATCTGATCTGGCAAAAGAGTTTCAGCAGGCGCAGGCGGAACGGTCCAGGCAAACTCGGAGGTAAAGGCCGCCTTCAAATTGTCACTCTTGGCAATTTCGGCGATCTTGGCAATTTCCGATCACACCATGCTCTTGTGTCGCCGCCTCCCTCGCGGTGAGGTCTTGGTTTCCCGATCTCGGGATGTCCCCGATGTCCCTATCCGTACCCTCCGTGTGAACCTGTCCCGGCTTGCCGTGGATCAGTGGTCAGGTTTTGCCTTTCCGATTTCGGCGATGACGCGCTATGACGGCGATCACGGCGATGGCCGTTTGATAGCATCATTCATGATCAATTTGGCTCCGGCAGGACCAGCTTTAACGATACCAACAATAACTACCGATCGCTTAAGACTACGCGGGCATACAGAAGAAGACCTGGAGCATTCTGCCGCCATGTGGGCTGATCCGTGGGTAGTCCGATTCATTGGAAATCGACCGCGTTCGCGAGAAGAAACCTGGGCCAGGCTCCTGAAATATGTAGGCCACTGGTCTTTGAAGGGCTTTGGATTTTGGCTTGTTGAAGAAAAAGTAACTGGGAGCTTCGTCGGCGAAGTGGGATTCGCAGATCACAAGCGTGACGTCGCTCCATCGCTTCACGGAATCCCGGAGATCGGATGGGCGCTCACCCCGGAGAAGCAGGGGCGCGGGTATGCAACGGAAGCTGTGAAAGCCGCAATCGCCTGGTCTGACGAGCATTCAATTCCACAGACCGTTTGCATCATCCATCCCGATAACACTCCATCCATCCGCATCGCTGAGTCAAACGGCTATGTCATTTCCAGCGCCATTGATCACAAAGAACATCCCGCGATCATTTTCCGTCGCGTTCCTGCCCTGCCTGTTCCTGAGGCGTAAAAGCTGAGCGCCGCCACACCTGCCTTGGCCGCTTGCTGACTGCCGACGGCTGACTGCTCGTGTACAGGCCCACGCGCAACGTAGCGGAGCGCGAATTCCTGAAATCGGTAGGCGCGAAATAGTTGGCCATGTCTGAGGCGAGCGAACCAGCGGTAAATGGTGATCACGTCTTAGACGACTATTAACCAATCAGAATGGGTCCATGGCACGTGTCACCAACCGTAAGACCAGGTATTCACATCCATCACAAACACTCGGATATCTTGTTGAACCTGGGACTTTACGTCGGCGACTATCACATCTCTAACCGCATTAATGGCTCCATCGTTCAAGCCGTAATAGAGTCCATGCGGAAGAGTGAAGGTATTCGCTTTGCCGGCAGTATCTACTCCATCCACCGTGCGGTTAAACCCATAGTTAGCCATGATGGCGTGCAAAGTTTCATACTCTTCGGCTGTGGGATTACCCATCAATTGCACCCGGATTCCGTACTTAGCCATAGATCAGAATACCTCCAGTTATTTGGTTACACTAAGTCTGCCTTCGCCTAATGCGAACGAGGGCCTAAAATGCCGGTTCGCAGGACAAATTCTTCCCTGCTGCCGCAGCCGGCGAGCCGCGCGACTGGGCGTCCTTCAATTAATTCCGTAGTCTCTGCAAACGAGTCTTTCCTTGTCCAACAGCGATCAGATCAGCGGGACGATGGCATTTCCGATACTGCAGTCCCCTGCCACACCAGCAAGGAGCTTTAGCGGGAACACGCTCAAGATGGTATTGAGGCGTGTTTCCATGTTGTGATCCGATCCAGAGAGCAGTCTGATCGAAAACCATCCATTTAACGAGCCAAATAAGCACATGGGGTAGAAAATCTGCAACAGTATTGGTGTGCCACGTCCAGAAACCGTCCGATGCCAGAAATGCGCACATCGCACCGTCGCCCCACATATGCGGTCTTTTGTCCGGCGGGATAGGTGGCGAAAGGACAAATGCGCGCGGCACAATTTGATCTCCAGTCCACATGACTTTCAGTTCAAATTCCCGGAGGAGCTGTGCCGGATCAGGAGGCCACCCATGGCCACAATGATTGGCGGTACACGTATCTAAATGATGCAACTCTGACCCACGGAAAAATACCGCACGATCATGGGCGAGATCATCCAATAACAGGCGAAGGCCATCGATTGATTGCAGCGGTCGTACTCTTCCGGTCCACACACCGATAGGGCCCCGCTGGCCGGGAATTTCCTCATATAAAAAGTTGGAAAATTCCAGCATGGCCTTTCTGCTCTGGGCCAAACGCACACGCACGGCGGAATCGCCGTGCGTGGGTGCGGGATGAATGACGCGACCAGGGTGTTCCCGGTGATCGTCATTATTATCGTTATTCTTGTCATGGTTCCGGTCGCCATTGTCACGGTCGCCCCGGTCCCCTTCCCTAGCAGCGTGCTGCTTTGGATCTTCAGGCATACTTCACCCTTCGGCAATTTAATGCCGCCTTTATGGGCAAAGTTTTTAATTTATCGGCGCGGATCCTGCACGGGGAGGCATTGTCCCGATGCGAAAACCATCAGCTACGTTGACTTTCAAGAAGCCAGATGATATTCAATAGACCCGACGCCAATAGCTTTGCCCTTCGCTTGCAAGCTTTTGTCGGTTTGCCGGACCACCTGGTGGAACAGTTGGTCCGGTTTGTTATTTGCCAGTCACCCCCTTGACCAGTTCTAAATCGAGTAGCCGAATTGCCATTGCCTGTCGGCTAACTGCAAATTTGTCTGCCATACTCTGCTCATAAACAACGTCCCGGAAAGCCATTTGTCCGGCAATTTGCAAAGCAGACTGCTTCGCTGATTCTCTCTGAACCATTAAATGTTTTTCGCCAGTGCGTGCTTCGAATTCGCGGATAACGGCCCAGTCTGGCATAAGCAGCGCAGCAGCAAATGTATTGGCCTGCCATTCTCGCCAATCTTCTTGGGTCAGCAGGCGACGACTCGTGCCATTCTGGACCCAAGTGTTAATCGCTCTCTCAGCGGCGGAACGCTGCGGGCGCATGACTTCGATAAAAACGACATCCTGAGCAAAAGACGGGAG
>DASXIL010000255.1:0-4467 GCA_036497985.1 Candidatus Angelobacter sp.
AGGGACAGGAAGGTCGATAGGCAGAGTGAGAAACAAGGAAAGCGCAGTCAGCGCCCGATACAGTTGACACCCAGCGGGTCAGCAAGAACGCAATGCTCGCCACCTTGGGACTCAGCCTCCAGAGGGTTCTTTCACACCTTCCGCGCCTCCGTGGTGAGATTGTGGGTTTTTTGGGGGGATGAAGTGGAGCAAGGGGAAGGATTACAATCACCCGTTAACCACTCCCCATCCGGAGGTCGCTATGACCAAAGACGAGATCCTCAAAAAGCACAAGCAATATCTCTTCCCGTCTGTCCCTGGGTTTTCTGCATCTGCTGGCAGAAGATACAGCTCAAAGTGAGGCTCCGCGTGACTTTGAATATGAAGCATGGACGCATTCTTCACTTCATCCGGCCTGCTCGCGCTCTTCACGCTGACGATCTTTGAGATCGTGCTTGGCGTCGACAATGTTATCTTCATTGCAATTCTGGCGAGCAAACTTCCGTCTTCGCAGCAAGGCCGAGCCCGACGGACAGGGCTCCTGGCCGCGATGGGGATGCGCATTCTGCTGTTGCTTTCCATTTTCTGGATCATCAAACTGACGGCTCCGCTTTTTTACATCATGGGACGCCCCATCTCCGGACGCGATCTCATCTTGATCGGCGGTGGCCTGTTCCTGCTCGCGAAGGCGACCCTCGAAATTCACGAGCGTTTGGAGGGCGAAGAAGGCCGCAAATCGGATCGAGTGCAGCCGTCATTTGCTGCTGTCGTGATTCAGATTATGCTGCTGGATATTGTCTTTTCGCTGGATTCAGTCATCACCGCCGTCGGCATGGCCGACCAAATCAGCATCATGGTGGCAGCCGTGGTCCTGGCCGTCGGCGTGATGATGTTTTCAGCGGGGCCCATCAGCTCTTTCATTAATCGCCATCCGACGATAAAAGTACTAGCGTTGTCATTCTTACTGCTCATTGGCGTCTCGTTAATCGGCGAAGCTCTCGGCATGCATATACCGAAAGGCTACATCTACTTTGCCATGGGCTTCTCGGTGTTTGTGGAAGTGATCAACCTGCGAGTCCGGAGAGTGGCTGTGCCTGTTCACCTGCATGAGCCGTACGTTTGAGGGCTGGTTGGCGCTAACACGCAAACCTTTTGGTCCGCAGTCGAAAGGATCGATGATCGGGATTACAATTTCCGGTGTCCACACATCACAGGAGCCACGCCATGACTAAAGACGAGATCCTAAAAAAACACAAGCAATATCTCTTCCCGTCCGTCTCCACCTTTTACTCTGATCCGCTGGTGACGGACCACGCCAGCATGCAGCACCTGTGGGACGTGGAGGGAAACAAGTACCTGGATTTCTTTGGCGGGATTGTGACGATTTCCGTGGGGCATGCCAACCCGCGCGTGACCGGCAAGATCAAGGCGCAGGTGGACAAGCTCCAGCACGGCTCTACGGTCTTTCCCAATGAGGCGGTGGTGGCGCTGGCGGAAAAGATTGCGCAGATCACTCCGGGCGAAATCAGCCAGAGCTTTTTTACCAACAGCGGCACTGAAGCCAATGAATACGCGATACAGCTGGCGCGCATGTTTACCGGACGCTTTGAGATTGTGGCGCTACGGCACGGCTATAGCGGACGCTCACAACTGGCGCAGTCGATGACGGCGCACAATACCTGGCGGAAGTCGCTGCCAGTGCCGGCGCCGGGCGTTGTCCATGCCATGAATGCGTATTGCTATCGCTGCCCGCTGGGCAAGACTTACCCAAGCTGTGAGGTGGCTTGCGCGAAGGACGTTGAAGCCGTGATCCAGACCTCAACCTCAGGGCAGATTGCCGCGTTCTTTGCCGAGCCTATCCAGGGAGTGGGCGGATTCATTACGCCGCCAAATGAATATTTCAAGATCGTTTTCAAGATCGTGAAGGACTATGGCGGGCTGTTTATCTCCGACGAAGTGCAGACCGGCTGGGGACGCACCGGCAAACGCTGGTTTGGGATTGAACAATGGGAAGTTACGCCGGACATTATTACCGCCGCCAAAGGGCTGGCCAACGGAGTGCCGATTGGATTGACGGCGACGCGTCCGGAAATTGCCGCCAGCTTCAAGGGCCTGCACATTTCTACCTTTGGCGGAAATCCTGTGACCTCTGTGGCGGCCAAGGCCACGATTGAGGTAATTGAAGAAGACCGCCTGATGGACAACGCTGACACGGTTGGCCGCTACTATCGCGATGGTCTTGAGGCGCTGAAAGACAAACATGAACTCATTGGCGATGTCCGTGGCATGGGACTGTTGCAGGCGCTTGAGCTGGTAAAGAATCGCGCGACGAAAGAGCCCGCGCCGGAAGCTACCAACCAGTTCATGGAGCACTGCCGCAAAGGCGGCTTGATTGTCGGCAAAGGCGGCTTGTTTGGGAATGTGATCCGCACGTCGCCGCCGCTGAATATTTCAAAAGGCGATGTGGACGAAGCCATCTGCATCATGGACCAGGCGTTTACGGCAATGTCACCGCAGATGGCTGGAGCCGGAGCCAGAAGCTAGTAGGGATCGGGTGATCGCGCGCGATCGGGAGATCGGGGGATCGGAAGAACGAGAAACGCAGCGCTTTTCAGATTACTCGCAAGTCGCGAAAAGTTTTTGTTGATCCGCTCAGGCGGAGAGTTGAAGATCTTTGAAAACTGAATAGCGGTTGGAATTCGCCAATCCAAAACCTTTGAAACACAGAGGAACTGAGGAAGCAGAGGAGAATTGGTCCTCTCTTCAATTCCCTTTTCTCCGTGCCTCCGTGAACCTGTGGCAGGTTTTGCTTTTCCGATCACGGCGATCACGCGCGATCACGGCGATTCCTAGTCCCCCATGGCTGTTTGTGCGTCTCTGCGCGCCAGTCCGGAGCCGTGGGCCGCTACCTGGGAGAAGGCTGCGGCGGCCGCAGGCGCCGGATGTTCCCAGTCATAACCCTCTTCTCCATGCTGGGATAGATCGAGACCTTGAATTTCATGGTCCTCAGGCACACGCAAACCGATGACCACGTCAACCACCTTGAGGATCGCCAGCGTTCCCACAACCGCCAACGCTGCGGCAATCCCAACTCCAATAGCCTGGTTCACGAACTGATGCGTGTTTCCTTCCAGCGCGCCGGAAGCGAGCACGCGTCCGCCGGCATCTTTGAAGATGGGATTTACAGCGCTGCTGGCGAAGACGCCCGTGAGCAACGCGCCAAGAGTGCCTCCGGCGCCGTGAATGCCGAAGGCATCGAGCGAATCGTCGTAACCGAAGCGGGCTTTTACATGCGCGACCATCAGGTAGCAGAAGACGCCGGCGATTGCGCCAATGCCAAGAGCCGCCATCGGCGTAACAAACCCTGCTGCCGGTGTAATGGCAACCAAACCTGCGACTGCGCCGGAGATCGCACCAAGCGCGCTGGGCTTGCCACTCCGCAACCATTCGGCAGCCACCCATCCAATGACGGCAGTGGCTGCGGTGAAGTGCGTCGCCACAAAAGCGCTGGTTGCCAGGCTGCCCGCGCTGAGCGCGCTGCCGGCATTGAATCCGAACCATCCTACCCAGAGCAGGCACGCGCCAATAAAACTCAGCACCATGCTGTGCGGCGGCATGGCCTGGCGCGGATAGCCGATACGGTGGCCAAGATAGAGAGCGCACACCAGCGCGGAAACTCCGGACGTGACGTGAACAACGGTACCGCCGGCGAAGTCGAGCATGGGGAAACGTCCGCCCAGCGCGGCGTTCAGCAAGCCGCCTTTGCCCCAAACCATGTGTGCCATCGGGCTATAAACAATGGCCGACCACAGGACCATGAAAACCACCATGGCGCTGAACTTCATCCGCTCGGCAAAAGCTCCGGTGATGAGCGCCGGAGTGATGATGGCAAACATCAGCTGATAGATCATGAAAGTCTGCGTCGGAATGGTTGCCGCGTAGTCGGGATCAGGCTGCGCGCCCACGCCATGAAGAAAAAGATTGTGCAGCCCGCCGATAAAACTGTTCCCTTCGCCGAACGACAAACTGTAGCCCACGATGGCCCATACGACCGTCACAACGGCCATCAGGGCAAAGCTCTGCATCATGGTGGCCAGAACATTTTTCTTGCGTACCAGGCCGCCATAGAAAAGCGCCAGGCCAGGGCCGGTCATCAGCAGCACGAGCGCCGAACTCGTGAGCATCCAGGCATTGTCGGCGGAGCCTTTAGAGTCGGCGATTTGTTGTTCCAGCTTGGCGATGCGGTCGCTTTGTGCGTCCGCGTGTGTGGGCGCAGCGGACTGCGCCAGCAAAACCAGGGGCGAGCACAAGAAAAACAAAGCCAACAAACAGCGCAGGAACTTTGCCATATTGTTGTTCAGCTCCATTATTGTTCAGTTCCAGGGCCGCGAAGGAATCGGCTTGGTAAACACTCTATCGAGCATGCCGCGCGGAGGGAAATCGAAAAAATTTATGGATGCTATAAGAGATTTGATCTTGCAAGAGGGT
>DASXIL010000256.1:0-1739 GCA_036497985.1 Candidatus Angelobacter sp.
CGCCGAAAGCCCTCACCAGTAGCACCAACCCTGCTACGTAAAGCGGCAGTTCCACGAGCTGAAGCTTGGCGGGAATGTCCGGGCGTCCGGCGCTTTGAAGCAAAGCATATGGCAATTGCGCCAGACAGTTCGCAAATATGCCGGCTGCAAGCCAACGAAGCACCGAGCTGCCATTCTGGGAGAAAGCATCACCCAGCCACAGGTGGAGCGTCTCTGGGGCAAAAGAGGCAGTAAGCAAAACGATGGGGAACACAGCCAGAAAAATATATTTCACCACGCGCCCAAGCAACACCTTGGTGCGTTCCGGATCCAAAGCCAGGCTGGTAGCGAATGCGGGAAAAAGCACACCCGTTACCGCGCCCGGAATCACGGCGAATCGGGTCACAATTTCAAAAGGCGCAGTGTAATAACCAACGGCGCTGACGGAAATTAGACTGCCGATCAGGAACCGGTCCAGATAAACCATGATGGGGGCCAGCAGGTTACTGAGGTTCATCCATCCCCCCAATTTGATGAGGGGCCAAATGATCGAGCGCCGCAAACCAAAGCTGTGTCGCAGCAACGGCATGGTATGAAAGCAGGCGAACAAGTGCGCCAGCAGCCCCATGACTCTACCCACAACCAGAATCGCAATTACCGGCACCAGGCTACGTGAAAAAGGTAAGGCCAGAAGCAGGCCGGCGAAGGAAAAAATGCTCATGGGGATGCGTATCAGGTTGAGCAGGCGGAAGCGCTGCTGTGCTTCCAGAATCCCACGAAGACCAGAGGTCACCGTAACTGTGGGAATAGAAATTGCCAGCAGGTAAAAGCTCATCAAGGCTTCGGGCCGTAATGTTGCCGGAATCTTGAGCATTCCGTGCACCATGCGGGACGAAACAGCAAGAGTGGCCAATCCTCCCAGGACCCCCAGCACAAATAACAGAAGGAGCGAAGTCCATGCCAGAGTCGGGATGGATTGCTCTTCACTTGTTCCCAGTTTCTCAGCGACAAGCTTGGTAAGGGCCCGGCCAATGCCAACGTCAAAGAGACTGAAATATCCAATGACAATCCAGGCGAGAGAAAGCAAACCGAAGCGATCCAGTCCGAGAGCGCGAACCAACGGCGGAATGGAAACGACGGCCACAGCCATGGGCAGGAGCGTGCCGAGCAAATTCCAGATAGTGTTGCGGGCCAGCAAGCGTCCACTGGTGAGCTTAGCTTGCGGATAGGCGTTCTTCATTCAGTGCTCATTTCAGGAGGGACATTCCGCATTATGGGAATTTTGCGAGAATGTTCACAGAGGTCCCACGCCGGGCAGTATCGGATTACGCTTGAAAACAAACTCATTACACCCGCTTCTCTTTGTGATCTTAGACCAGTCAAGATGAAACCCGCGATTCTTATAGAACGATTCGATTTGTGCAGGCGTGGCGACTTCAAAAGGGTAGCCACCGGCCCAATCTACAACGTCGTGCCATGCAGACATGCCGCGAACCTGGCTGTAATTTCTCCATTTGCGGATAGGCTCAAGAGGCTTCAGTTTGGCCGTGTAGTAAACAGCACTTCCGCCCCATTGAATCAGGAAAGTGAGCAGTTCGATAGAGCGTTTCCCGATGTTCCCAGAACGGTTATATCTGGCCTTCAGGGAGGTCCACGCTTTGCTCTGCCAGCCCTGATCGTTGTAGATGGCGACCATGAGTTTTTCTGTTGCGGGGAGCGTTGCCATGTCGAGCGCCTTCCACATAGCGCCGGTATGGTGA
>DASXIL010000257.1:0-1796 GCA_036497985.1 Candidatus Angelobacter sp.
CGTCGCGATTAGTTAACCGCCCGAGGTTCGCTGCCAATCCCGAAAGACCGCCCGAACATCGCGCCCGATTTGCTGGTAGGCTTTCTCCAGGAAATGGGTTTCACGCCGTTCCCACCTCTTAGCAACAAAGTTTGCCGGGTAAACCAAGACGTCTCCTCGCCCCGGAAATCCATGGACGGCTAACTCCGAGCCTTGTTCGTCAGTAGCGATGACCCACTTAAGTCCGATCCCATCGACCAGAGCCTGACCAAAAGCTATTCCGACGTAGTTAATTACTGAGTTGATCAAGTCTGTATCAACCGGTTCAGAGGCAATCCACGCTGCAAAGGCTCGGTCGAGAGCTGCTAAATTGAGCAGCTGCCCTGCGTCTTGTGGCGAAAATCCTTCTACAAACTTCGAAGCGTTTTTAAGCTGGGTTTTTACCCAGGCGGTTTCGCTCTCGCTTAACGGGCTAGTCTTCTGCTTCATTCTCGAAAGCCCCTACTCCGTCTGCTGGCTTACGTTCAGCAGCACGCCCACGCTGGCCAGCATCACAAACAGGCTTGATCCGCCGTAAGAGATGAACGGCAACGGGATACCCTTTGTCGGCAGCAGAGCCAGCACCACGCTGATGTTGAAGAAGGCCTGCACCACGATCATGGTGGTCACGCCCACGGCAAGGTAGCGGCCAAAGGGATCGCGCGCGCGCAATGACGTTCGCAGTCCGCGCCAGGCAAAGATGAAAAACAGCGTAGCGATCAGCGCCGCGCCAATCAGTCCCCATTCTTCTGAAATTACGGCAAAGATAAAATCGGTATGCGGCTCTGGCAGGTAGAAGAGTTTCTGTTTGC
Organism: Candidatus Angelobacter sp.; assembly: GCA_036497985.1. Taxonomy (GTDB): domain Bacteria; phylum Acidobacteriota; class Terriglobia; order Terriglobales; family Acidobacteriaceae; genus Angelobacter. Next base: position 831 of record DASXIL010000257.1, read on the forward strand.
CTTCCATCAGGCCCAGGCCGGTCAAGCCTCCGGTGCCCACGGCGATCAGTGACTGGTTGATGTGAAAGCCGATTCCCTGTGGATCGCGCTCGGGATGGAAGAACACCACCATGCGCGCCAGCCGCCACGGCACAAACATCAGCATGTACGCCAGCACGGGGACAATCGGCACCAGGCCGGCGACGAAATATCTGAGGCGCATGCCGGCCGCATAAAGAATGGCTGCGGTCACGCCCAGGCAGACCAGCGCCGTGCCCAGGTCAGGCTGCTTCATGATGAGCGCGGCAAAAAGAAACGCCGGAATCACCGCCGGCAGCAGCGTGTGCCGCCAGTCGTCCATGGATTTGGTGCGCGCTTCCAGAAAGAAAGCCAGAAATAGAATGAGCGCGGGCTTGGCCAGTTCCGACGGCTGGAATGACATGAAGCCGCCCAGCTTGATCCAGCGGTGCGTGTTGTGCGAGCGATCAAGAAAGAAGACCGCCACCAGCAACACCGCCGTAACGCCCAGCAGTGTGAAAACGATGGCCGGCTTTTTCCAGCGGCGATAATCCACCGTCATGGCCACGGACATGGCCGCAAGTCCCGCCACCGCCCAGCTTAGCTGTCGAAATAGAAAGTGATACGGCGAGCCGAACTTCTCGTCGGCCATTACCGCCGACGCGCTGAAAACCATCAGCACGCCCAGCCCAACCAGCAAAAGAGTTGAGCCGAACATCCATTTGTCAACGCCGACTCTTTTGGCCACTAGGACCTGTCTCCCGTTGGAACCGGAGTAAGTGACTGAACAAGTTGTTTGAAGACACGTCCGCGATGCTCATAATTTTCAAACTGATCAAAGCTGGCACATGCCGGCGCCAGCAGCACCACGTCACCGGGCTTGGCAGCGTCAAAGGCCTGGTGCACCGCGCGTTCCAGCGTGCCGGAGCGCACCACAGTAGTAGAGTTTTGCAGGTGCGATGCAATCTT
>DASXIL010000258.1:0-3630 GCA_036497985.1 Candidatus Angelobacter sp.
CACTTCGTCCTTTACGCGAGAAATGTATTGCTCCCGATCATACTTGGCCGATTTGTCCGCTTTAGGAGAGGGAGGACAACGGTGGAAGCTTATGCGCAGAAAGGGGTCTCCATGCTTCACTATGAAATCGCCTCGGCCAAAGTTAATCAGAGTGCTTGAAATTGGGCCTTCAAAGCCTGGGTCGATGACTCCGATATTCAAGGCGAGAATGCCTTTTCTGCAGAGTTCATTTTTAAGTAAGGCGTGTCCTGTGATGTTGTTCGGCAGCTTCAACGACTCTTTCGATACGACGCGGACTGTCCCCCCTGGCGGAAGATTGTACTCGGAGCTTCGCGAAGCAGACCCTGCCAGGAAGATCTCCTCGATTGATAAATCGTACGTAGATGCACGATAGAGATTTTCGTCAGCGCTGTTTTCTATGAGCGCAAACGACTTAATCTCCTCTCCAGACAAAAGACTGAGTGGTTGAGTAGCCATTTGCATATTTTCGCAGAAATTGTATGTCCCACAGCACACATTTCCGGCAGCGGCTTGGTGGAACTGAAAAGGGGCCCGGGGGGAGTGCGCGGGGCGCGGCAGCGCCCCGCGAAACATGTGCTGCCAAGCCTCAAGCTTTGCAAATCCTTACAGTCAAAACGAAAATCTGAATTTCCCGGTGACTGAGCTGAATTTAACACGAACGTAACCTAGTCTCTCTTCTCGGCTGCTATGGTTTTGCCGGGCCTGGGAGGGCCACATTCGTGAAAAGAATCATTGTGTTTGCCGTGCTGGCTTTTGCCGCAGCGTCCATGCAGGCGCAGGGAGCATTTGTGAGCAAGGCGGCGGGTGACAGTGACGGCGGCAGCGACCGCTCTGATCGTTTTGAATTCAAAGCCGGAACGCTGGTGCTGAGCCGCAGCGTGTATACGGGAAACGCGTCATCGGTTACCGTAGGACAGACCTTGCCTCCGGGTTGCGTTGCTCGCACCGTGAGCGTTCCGCTGCTTGCCGGCGGAACAGCGTCAGTGAAAGTAAAATGCGGCACCGCTATTGCCGACGGAACGTATCCTACGGTCTTTAATAATGACGGGCCCGATGGCAGCTTTGGCATTACCTCGCCAATCTTTCTCGATAATCTAAAAACCAACGGCGAACAGCTTGGCACGCTCGCGGTCCCTTCCGATTTTATTGTCACCAGCTTCAGTTCGAAATCAGAGCTGGCGTTGAACCGCTCCACCGATGGAAAATCGATCACCTTCGTCGCCTACCACGGCGGGCCGGGATTCATAACGGGGCCCAACCAGCTCGATGTCTCAAACTCCAACACGCCGGGTGTCGTCGATCCCACCAATCCTGTAAGCTCGCAATACTTCCGCGCCGTGGCTGAAGTGGATGCGAACGGTCATATTCAAATCACTGACGGCAATGCTTATAGCGGCAACAACGGTCGTGCCGCGGCCAAGGCCAACGGGCTGTATTTCCTCACGGGAAATGACAACAATGGAGGCCTCTCCTCTGCCCAGCTCACCGGCACGCAGATTGGCATCAACCTCATCACCTCCACGGGCGCAGAATTATTGGTTCCTGGCCAGACGCCGCCTTTGCCGCCGAACATCAACAAAATTGGTGAATTCGCCATTACGCAGGCCGGCTACAGCGCTCCGGACAAAGCAGGCAAAGACAATAATTTCCGCGGCCTTACCATCTTCAACAACACTATGTTTGTCACCAAGGGAAGCGGCGGAAATGGCATCAATACGGTGTATCAAGTTGGCCAGCCAGGCGTGCTGCCGGGCGGATCAACGGCCCAACTTGTGGCTGAGCCAATCACCATCCTGCCGGGCTTTCCTACATCGCTGGCAAGCGGCGTAGACCAGAAAGGCCATCCCGCTCCAATCTCGTTTCCTTTCGGCATCTGGTTTGCCGATGCCAACACACTGTACGTCTGCGATGAAGGAGATGGAACGCTGGTGACGCCGCCAGTCAACGGCAACGTGGCCGATGCTGCTAGCCTGGCCACAGCGGGCCTGCAGAAGTGGAGTTTCTCCAACGGCTCATGGCATCTGCTTTATGTTCTTCAAAATGGCCTGGATATCGGCGTGCCCTATAGCGTGGCGAATTATCCGGCGGCGCTGAACCCGGCCACCGGCGGATGCCGCAACCTCACGGGCAAAGTACACGGCAATGGCACAGTGGAACTTTTTGCCGTAACCTCCACCATTAGTCCAAGCGGCGACCAGGGCGCGGATCCCAACAAACTAGTGAAAGTAACCGATCTCTTGCGAGCCACCTCTTTGCCGCAAGGGAATGAAGATCATGACGGCAATGGCCCCTTGGGCCGTTTTGTCACCATTCGCGCGGCCGGGGCTGGAGAGGTGCTTCGCGGAGTGGCTTTCGCACCTGAGAGTAAAGATGATAGTGATGATAAGTAGATTGCGAGTGGGATTTCGGATCACATTCCGCGATCCATTGCTAAAGCACAACAGATGAACGATAAGCAGTAGAACCGACCGGCCCCGGAGCACTCAATGTCAAGTGGTTCCGGGGCTGATATCGCGGAAGTCCGTTTCCGGATCGCAGACGAAACGACCCTCCACGCTCAGCTAACTAGTGACTCAGGGCACAGAAGCTGCCCACGCGGTCCCAGATCGTCTGCACCAGGTAATTGCGGGTCCCGAAAACGTGATTGGCATGCGACCCGTTGGGTGCGAGAAACGTTGTACCGTAAACAAAGTTGCACAGGTCGGCGTTCTCTGCTCCGTTCTTGGTGAACCACGCGTTCAAATCGGGATCGGAAGCGGTTTCTGAGAGCTCGTGAATTAGGTCGTCGGCAACCGCATCCATGCCAATATCGCCGTTCGGACTGGTGGTGTCTCCAAAGTTGGCCACGTTGCCGGAGCAGCTTGCCTGCAGCGACCCTGCCGGCGGATCCGGAGCCACGGCATACTTGATGTCCTGGCCAACCACAATGTTGCTGGAATGCGTGTGATACGCACACCATACCGATTTTGGCAGAGTCACATCCGGCGAAATGGTGAGAATGTAAATGCCGTTGGCATCGCTCGGCAGGTGTCCATTGGCAATGGCGTTATGAATGATAGTTGTGTCAAAACTTCCTGACAAGCTCTTGCCCAGCGAATAGGCATCGTTGAACGAATCTGTTGTGGGCGAGTAGTTCAGAATATTCGAAACGGTGCTGCCGGAAGCGTCAGAATACTCGCTGTTGACGTTGAACGCCCCCGAACCGCCCAGGTTCTGAAGAAAATTGTCGAGGATGGCGTGTTGCGTCGTGGTGAAGCTCCCGTAATAAACCACATACAGGTCCTTGGGCGCCACCATGACCGGTCCGTTGTGGTAGAGGATGACCGGCGTTTTGTTTCCTGCCGCATTGCGCTTCTTCTCTTTCTCAGAGGTCTGGCGATGATGATCAGGCTGGTTGCGCCCAGCTTGGTTCTGCCCAGAGACGACTGCAACACAACTCAGGCTCAAAAGGAAACACAGCCAATATTTCATTTTTCTCCTCCGTCGGAACCTTTGCGGAACGCGTAGGTATTACAAAAGTGGTAACGAGTATATCTCAAGAATGGGGCAGAGGCGGGGTCTTAGCCGAACGGACTAAGGTGAGAGTAGAACCAGCAGCACTGAAAGAAA
>DASXIL010000259.1:0-7852 GCA_036497985.1 Candidatus Angelobacter sp.
ATTGATCCGCGGCGCACCAGTTCAGCGCAATGGGCGGACAAGTGGCTTGGTCTCGACGTGGGTTCAGACATTTATCTGGCCAACGCCATGGCGCGCGAAATTATCAACGCCGGCCTGGCGAACACCAAATTCATTGAGCATGCAACCAGCGGATTTGAGGCCTATCGCGAGCACATGCAGAAGTTCACGCTGGAGCGCGCCGAGTGCGAAACCGGAGTTCCGGCAGCAGCCATCAAGCAGGTGGCGCATGCTTATGCCGGCGCCGGCCGCGCGCAGCTCTGCTGGACGCTTGGAATTACTGAACACCACAATGCGGTTGACAATGTGGTGGCGCTGATCAATCTGGCGCTGCTTACCGGCCATGTGGGCCGATACGGCAGCGGCGTCTGTCCATTGCGCGGACAAAACAACGTGCAGGGCGGCGGCGACATGGGCGCGATTCCTGATCGGCTGCCCGGTTTCCAGCATGTTGAAAATGACACGTTACGCGGCAAGTTTGAAAAAACCTGGGGAACAAAGGTTCCGGCAAAGAAGGGCTGGCACATTAGTCACATGCTGGACGCCATGGATCGCGGCGAACTCACAACGCTCTACTGCCTGGGAGAGAACCCCGCCGATTCCGAAGCTGATCGCCATCGCGCACTCAAGCTGTTGAGCAGTCTGGAATTTATGGTGGTGCAGGACCTCTTTTATACCAAAACCGCTGAACTGGCGGACGTGGTACTACCCGCATCCGCAGGCTGGTGTGAGAGCGAAGGCACGGTTACATCGAGCGAAAGACGCGTGCAGCGCGTCCGCGCCGCCGTTCCCATGCCGCCGGGTGTGCGCGACGATACTGAAATCATCTTTGATCTTGCGCGGCGTCTTGGCCACAACTGGGGCGAGCCTAAAGCAGAATGCATCTGGAACGAACTGCGTTCTCTCAGCCCGATGAATGCGGGCATGAGTTATGCGCGACTGGAAGAGCATGGCGGCATGCAATGGCCCTGCTATAACGAGGAGCATCCCGGCGAAATATTTTTGCATGGCCGGTTGTGGAACGATCCGTTGATCGGACCGCGCGCTCCCTTCCACGTGGTTGAGTCTGTGGAGCCGGTTGATACACTCGACCCGCAGTTTCCCATTCGACTTACCACTGGCCGTCGGCTTGATTCTTACAATACGGGCGTTCAAAGCGGGCGTCTTAACTCTCCGCTGCGCAATGGAGAGACAATCGATCTTTCACCCGCGGACGGCCGGCAGTACAATCTGCGCGAAGGTGAAAAAGTACGCGTGACTTCGCGCCGCGGATCGGTGGTCGCCCCGGTACGGTTCGATTCCGGCTTGCGCCAGGGGCTGGCGTTCCTTACCATGCATTTTCCTGATCAGGTCGCCACCAACGATCTCACTATCGATGCGGTTGATCCCATGTCTGGTACGTCCGAGTTCAAGGCCACCGCGATTCGCATTGAAAAGTGTCTGGAGCAATAATTGGACCTTCATCTTACCGGCGATCGTCCCACACCTGAAGAAAAAGCCGCCGTTGATTTTGAATTGGGCGGCGCACCGGAATCCGTCTGGGAAGGCGGAGCGCCCGGCGAAGAAGCCGACACGAGGTCTTCGAGTGGCGGCAATGAAAAAGCCGAATCGCAGCGGCATCTCTTGCTACCCATCCTGCATGCCATCCAGAACCGTATTGGCTGGATCAGCCACGGAGCCATGAACTACACGGCACTTCGGCTGGACGTGCCGCCGGCAGAGGTTTACGGCGTGGCTTCTTTCTATGGAATGTTTTCTCTTCAGCCGCGCCCCGCAGTCGTGGCCCACGTATGTGACGACATTGCCTGCATGACGCGCGGCTCAGAAGAACTTTGCGACCAGATGGACACCCGCCTGGGGCCTGAAAATTTGCCGTGCGCCGGTGGGCGGGCCATGTGGGTGCGCAGCAATTGCCTAGGCCTGTGTGAACGTGCGCCGGCAGTGCTGGTGGTGAAGGCGGGCCAGAAGCCTCAGCAGCGCGTGCTGGCCCCGGCGACGACAGACCGCGTGCAATCGATGATCAATGACGCCGCGAACGACGTGATGCCGGCCGCGCCGGACGCTCTGAATCCCCAACTGTCCGTTCCGCAGGAAGGATCGCCCAAACTGGCGCTTCTGCGCCGCGTGGGCAAGAATAACGCGCCGGAGCTTGACGGCTACCAGCGTCTGGGCGGCTATGAAGCGCTACGCAAGGCATTTGATCTTGGCCCTGAAGGCGTATTGCGTGAGATGAATGCATCAAAACTTCTTGGGCGCGGCGGCGCGGCTTTTCCGGCGGCTAAGAAGTGGGAAGCTCTGCATCTGCAGCGCCATCTACTGAAGTCAGATCCTGAGCGCAAGCATTACCTGATCTGCAATGCCGACGAATCAGAGCCCGGAACTTTCAAGGACCGGCTGATCATGGAAGGCGATCCATTCGCCGTTCTGGAAGGCATGACGATTGCCGCTCTCGCCACCGGCGTCGAACGCGGGTACATTTACTTGCGCGGAGAATATCCGCTGGCAGCGCAACGGCTCGCTGTAGCCATCGAAGCTGCGCGATGGGAAGGTTTCCTGGGCCAGAATATTCTTGGCAACGGCCTGAATTTCGATATCGAACTGCGACGTGGCGCGGGCGCGTATATATGCGGAGAAGAAACGGCGCTCTTCAATTCCATTGAGGGACATCGCGGCGAACCGCGCAACAAGCCGCCCTTTCCCACGCAGGCCGGTCTCTTTCGCCAGCCGACGGTCGTCAATAATGTTGAAACATTGATCAACGTACCTGTCATCATCAATCAGGGCGGAGCGGCTTATGCACGAGTTGGCACAGAGAGTTCCACCGGGCCGCGGCTGTTCTGTCTTTGCGGACATGTAGAACACCCGGGAATTTATGAAGCGCCTATGGGCACCACGCTGCGCCAGTTACTGACCATGGCAGGCGGCGTGGCCGGTACCGGCCGTTTGCAGGCGATTCTGCTGGGCGGCGCAGCTGGGACATTTGTTTCTCCCAAAGAGATTGACGTGCCGCTCACCTTTGAAGGCACGCGCGCCATCGGCGCTACACTGGGATCAGGCGTGGTGATGCTGTTTGATGACAGCATTGATTTGAAGCGCATACTGCTGCGCATTGCCGCGTTCTTCCGGCATGAAACCTGTGGACAATGCGTGCCTTGCCGCGTAGGTGTCGTGCGCCAGCAAGAAGCGTTGCAGCGGCTTGCCGATAACCGTCCTATGGGCTCAAAGGCGGACGAGCTGGTGATGCTGAAAGAAATGGCGCAGGCCATGCGCGATGCTTCCATCTGTGGCCTGGGACAAACCGCTGCCAGCGCGCTTGAATCTGCATTGCAAAGGTGGAATGTGTTCGCATGAAACAGACCATGCCAGTCCCGACCAAAGCAGCAGAGCAGGAATTGGCGCCAACGCCTCTGCATCCAATCCCCCCCGGCCCGGTGCCGCAAGCGCCGCCACCGCGCGAACACCGGATGATCGAGATCACCATTGACGGCCAGCCGGTTTCAGTGCCGGAAGGCTCAACCATTCTTGAAGCTGCACGCAAGCTCGGCATTGATACGCCTACGCTCTGCTTTCTCGAGAGTCTTACGCCTGTGAATGTCTGCCGCGTTTGCGTGGTGGAGATGGAAGGCTCCCGCACGCTGGTTCCCGCATGTTCGCGCAAGGTGGAACCCAAAATGTCCATCAAGACCGACTCAGAGCGTGTGCGCCTTTCGCGCAAGATGGTGCTGGAATTTCTGGCTTCGTCGGTAGACGTTTCAACGGCGCCGCAATTCGCCGGCTATATGGAACGCTATGGCGCGAAGCCTGAGCGCTTTGGCGGCAACCCCGCCACGGTGGAGCAGCCGATCAAGATCGATAACGATCTCTACGTTCGCGATTACTCAAAATGCATTCTTTGCTACAAGTGCGTGGAAGCCTGCGGCGTAGACGCGCAGAATACTTTTGCCATCGCGGTTTCCGGACGGGGCTTTTCCGCCTCGATTGCCACGGAATTCCAGGTCCCGCTGCCTGAATCCGCCTGCGTTTATTGCGGCAACTGCATTGGCGTTTGTCCCACCGGCGCGCTGATGTTCAAGAGCGAATATGATATGCGCCAGGCCGGCACGTGGGACGAATCACGCCAGGAACAGACGACCACCATCTGCCCTTATTGCGGCGTTGGCTGCAACCTCACGGTGCATGAGCAGGATGGCGCGATCGTGAAGGTCACTTCACCGCTTGATCATTCGGTGACGCACGGCAATCTTTGCATCAAAGGCCGCTTCGGCTGGCAGTTTGTGCAGATTGAGCCGGCACAGGTTAAGACCGAGCAGGACTAATCGCGTTCCTATCCGCCTTTACCCTTATCGCCGCCGATGCTTGAAGGTGCGTTTACCCTTGGCGTAATCAGTGACAGTCTGGCCGCTGCCGTGCAGTTTGTACTTGTAGGTGAGCAGACCTTCCAGACCCACGGGCCCGCGAGCGTGAAGCTTGCTGTTGCTGATTCCCAACTCAGCGCCAAGACCATAGCGGAAGCCATCGGCAAAGCGGGTTGAGGCGTTGTGAAAGACGCTGGCAGCATCCACTTCATCCATGAACAGCTCCGCAACGTGCAAGTCCTGGGTGAGAATGCTTTCTGTGTGGCGCGATCCGTAATGGTTGATGTGCTCGATAGCTTCAGCTATGTCGCTTACGATCTTCACGGTAATTTTGAGATCGCCATATTCGGTGTGCCAGTCTTGTTCAGTAGCAGGGACGATCTGGCCGTGTGGAAGCAGTTTGGTTGTCCGAGAGCAGCCGCGCACCTCGACTCCAGCTGCCTGCAAAGCGTCGGCGAGTGAAGGAAGAAACTGTTCAGCAATGTTCCGGTGGACCAAAACTTTTTCCACAGAATTGCACGCCGCCGGATATTGGACTTTGGCATCGATGATGACTTCCTGCGCCATCTTTAGATCGGCTGCGGAATCGACATAGATGTGGCAGATGCCGCTGCCGTGGCCGAGCACCGGTATGCGGCTGTGCGCAAAAACGTAATTCACAAATTCCGCGGAGCCGCGCGGGACCACCAGGTCAATGTCACGGTCCATTTCCAGAATCCGCGCTACATCTGCGCGGTCAGTAAGGGCGCAGATCACGGGCCGCAGCGATGGGCTGACGGCAGCGAGAGCATCATGCCAGATGGAAACCAGGATGCGGTTTGTCTGACGCGCTTCCGCGCCGCCTTTCAGCACCAGGCCATTGCCGGTCTTAATGGCGAGAGACCCGACTTGCGGCACCACATCCGGTCGCGACTCAAAGATCACCGCGACCACGCCAAGAGCGCAGGAGACTTTTTGCAGCGTAAGGCCGTCATCGAGTTCCGTGGTGGCAAGCACGCGGCCAACCGGATCTTCCAGCTTTGCAACATCGCGAACTTGTCGCGCCATGTCCTTAATACCAGTCGGGGATGTCTTGAGCCGCTTCAGCAGCGCGGCAGAAGCGGTGCCTGCTGCCAATTCGCGCTCCAGAGCTTCGCAGTCTTCCTGGTTCGCTTTGAGAATTTCAGCTTCGCGTTTTTCCAGAAGATCGGCCGCAGCCAGCAGGATCTGGTTGCGCTGATCAGTTGAGAGCCTTGCCAGCTCACGCGAGGCACGGCGCGTGGCCTGAACCTGGGCTGCAATAGACTCGGCGTTTTTAGACTCCGCTGCGCTGGACATCTGTTTCCTTGGCTGAGAGGATTAAAAAGTTCTCGCGGCGCACCAGCACGCCACGCCGGTTTTCGCCGGAAGAGAGCTTCGCGGCAAGCTCCTGGCTGCCGATCTCAGCAATCCCTTTTCCGATGATATTCCTTTCGGGATCGAGTACGGCAATCACCTGTCCAGAGGAAAACTCACCCTCACAGGCAGTCACCCCGGAAATCAGCAAGCTGGCTTGCCGATGCAGCAACGCCTTGGCTGCATTTGTATTGATGGAAGCTTGCCCGCGGACAGTGGTAGCAAAAGCCAGCCAGCGCCTCTTTCCCGCCATGCGCGATCCGGGCAGAAAAAGCGTTCCCACTTCTTCGCCTTCAAATATTCGCGGCAGAATGCCAGGAGCTTTTCCGTTGGCAATCACCACCATTCCACCGGCTTGCATGGCGATCTCGGCGGCGTCGAGCTTGGCGGTCATGCCGCCGCGTCCGGTGGCTGATGTGCCTCGGGCGGACTCGCGAATGGCAGCGGTGATTTCAGTGACCATGGTTACAACGGTGGCATTCGCGAGATCGCGGTTAGGGCTGTAAAGAAGGCCGTCCACGTTGGAGAGCAGGACCAGTGCGTCGGCATCGAGCTTGCTCAGGACGAGAGCAGCCAGGCGGTCATTGTCCCGAAAGACCGGAGCCTGCTCAGTGTAAATATTGGTGACGGTATCGTTCTCATTCACGATCGGCACGGCGCCCAGCTTCAGCAGACGCTCAAAAGTCTGGCGCAGGATGCTGTAGCGCTTGAGGTCGCTGAAGTCGTCTTCAGTGACCAGCACCTGTGCGACTTTGATGCCGTGCGGGAGAAAAGATTCCGCATAAGCCTGCATCAGCTTGCACTGGCCTACGGCGGCACAAGCGCGAGTGACGCTGGCATCTTTAAGGCGGCTGCGATGGATTCCCAACTCCGCCGCACCGAGCGTTATCGCGCCGGAACTTACCAGCACCACCTGTCGCCCTTCATTGATGAGCCGTGCAATGCTGCCGGCCAGAGCGGCAGTCTGGAGCGGATCGAATTCATTGGCTTCATTGCACACCACGCCGGTGCCGACTTTGATCACAATGCGGCGGGCGTTTACCAGCAAGGCGCGGTGGTTGATGGAGCCGTCGTTCATTTTTGTCGCTGCGCTCCAAACCGCCTGAGAGTCTCGCTCGTCGTCTGCATCTTCTTGCTCCTGAATCACACCGCTCGGCGCGTGGGCGGCCTCGCGGCTTGGTCGCTTGGCGCTGCGCTTCGAACCCCCGGCGCGTTTTGCTTAATCGCGGGCCTTGTCCTGTTTCCTAACAAAAAACCCGCTGCTTTGTCGGCAGCGGGGAGGCGTTGTTTAATTGCTCAATAAATTCTCTTAGCTCATAGCCCCCAGCCGCCAAAGTGCGCATGCGGGCACGGTGGACAACAACACGACAATGGAGAGCCAGCGGACATCATCACGAGCGAACTATAACCCGCAAACGGTGAGCGTGGCAAGTTGATTAGGAAGATTAATTTTGTTGACGGAGTAGCGGTGGAAGAGCAGCCCTTTAGCTTTAGAGGGCCGCGTAAAGGGTCATATACAATACGCGCTTTAGCGCTGGTGGAAACGAATGACGCTCGTAAGCATCCGTATGTTCTTTATTGCTACTTGGCGGCGGCCGGGCCAAACTGTTGAACTGAAAACATATGGTCGCTGGGATTGCGGTGTTGGCGTCTTTTATCCGCAGCTAGCGTAGAGAGTCGAGGCACATTCGCGATCTAATCTCGCGTTGGAGACCCCCAAAAACGATTCCCGATAGCTTGTTATCGTAGTCTAAAATCAAGTTGCTCAACGGAACGCACGCCAGATGCACATCTTCCTCGATACAACTGTCCTCCGCTCAGACTTCTACCTTGGAAGCCCTGATGCAAGATTGCTGCAGCAATTCATCCGGACAACCAGATCAACGCTAGCTATTCCTTTGGTCGTCATAGAAGAAACGAAAAACAAATTCCGAGAGGAACTGGAAAGGAGCGCCGTAGAAATCAATAAGCTATCGCGTTTGCTCCCGGCGAATTCTCATCAGCTGCCTGTTTTGGACATTAATGCCCAAGTTCAGCATTACGAAAGCCAATTACTCAAAAGGTTAACCAGTGATTTCAAGTTTCGCACTCTTGACTTTCCAGAA
>DASXIL010000260.1:0-4001 GCA_036497985.1 Candidatus Angelobacter sp.
TGGCCAACTTTTTAAAAGCTCCATCCTTTTCGGCTGTCTGAGGTGTTAACGGCACTTCAGAAAAAATGAGCCGATGGGAAGGAGGTTGCCATGAGTCATCGCGCAGCGCGTTTCATCATGGTCATTGTTATCAAGTTCAACGAGCTTACGCTCGTTCTGATCTTGATATAACCTCTACCCGGCAACCTTGGGTTTCGTCAAGAAGCTCAAGGTTGCCGTTCGTCCAATATTAGACCACACTCCTGCAATCAAGTGCAAAACCCACCACATTGCTGGCGAGGTTACCGTACGGTAGACGATCTGCTGTGGACAGGCCGCCAGCGGCGGATAGGCTTGTAGCTTCCAGACTTCCAGTTAACCAACTCAGGCACGACCTGCAAACACGATTCAAGATTGAAGGTGAGTGAGGTCTTATCCTGAAAAACGATTTCGATGATGTTGTAATCGGGTGAGATCGCCAGTTCCACTTCGGCAATGGTCTTGCCTTTTGCCGCCGGGAACTTGTGGACGCGCTGGTAGGGTTTATTTCCAGAGCGGGAACGGGTACGCTTGCTCTTAGCCATTGTCGCCTCTTATCAGGTGCTTTGGTTAGGGGCTGTGTCCAGAGTTCGCGCTCTGGCGCAGTCCCGTTACTACGGAGTCTTTCATTTCCAGAGTTTCATCAGAAACCGAATAAAGCAAGAGGCAATTTCGTAATGCGAGAAACTATTTTGCCCTGTCACGGCTAGTCTTTTCTATCACTTACACACTTATGTGTCAAAGGGATAATCCCCAAAAATGCATGTCAGAGATGAAAGAGAGAATTGTTTTTGCCGGCGGACCAAACCGCTGAGGTCGCCGCGAGTTGAGAAATGCCGAGTCAACTTTCATCCGAATGAAAACTTTCATTTGAGAGGCGGCCCCGGAACGGGATTGAAAGCCGTGTTTTTGTCAAAGCAGAAATCCACGAATTGCGGCGTATAGCGCTGGCTGATGGCGGCCGGAGTGTCCGACTTCTTGATCTCCTGAAATTTGAAATCAATTTTTCCATCCTGATGGACCGTTCCCAGCAAGTAACCATATAGCTTGGTACGGGCCTCTTTCGCGCGCGGCGCGTCGGGAGGCAGCGCATAGCGCACTGCGCCGGCAGTCCCCACGATCCAGCCAGGCAATTCGCCGCCATGGGCGGCCCAATATTCAGAATTGAAAATACCGCTCATAAAAAAATGCGAGTGACTGGCCAGCAGGTACACGTTCTTTTTTGTCTTCTTCTTGAACTCCAATAGATCGGTATAGACGCGGCGCCCGCTTTCAACCCCCACCAGCCAATCGCTCATGCTGTGGCCAATGGCAACACTATCCGGTAATGCAGCATGCATGCCCACCACCAGGGCCCGCATTTCAGGATTGGAAGACGCACGCTCCAAGACTCCTTCCAGCCATGTCACCTGCTTCGGCGAGAACTGATCGAACGTGGCATTGTCGAGATAGATAAAGTCCACGCCGCCCTGGATCCAATGAAAGTAAGTGGTGAGAGTCGTGGCATCCGGGTCATCGGCAAGGCGCTGCCTTTTGAGCGGTGCAGAATCCAGCCAGTGAGCGAATTTAGCAGCAAACTCTTCGCGGGTTTTGGGCGGAGTGGTTTCATGGTTGCCAATGCCCACAAAGACCGGCATAGAGCCAAAGGCGCCAATCTGGTTTTTAATGAAATCATCCCAGGCGTCTTTCAGGTACTCGTCCTTCTGAATGGTTTTGCCACGATGTTCCGGGGCGTTTTGGTAATCCTCATCAATTCCGTAGATGGCGCGCAGGTCGCCCAGATGCCAGTAAAAGGCCGCATTATTCTTTGTCGCGCCGGCGGCAATGGAAGGGACAACGACGTCGCCACAGTTGCGTGAGTCGCCGGAAACCGCGAAATCCCAATCCGATGTTTTCTGCTGGTGACGCGAAGTCTGTGCTATTGCTGTAGATGCAAGCAGCGCAGTCAGCACTGCCAACCTGATCATTTTCATCCATTGACCTCAAGGTCGAGCGATAAGTAAGTCGCGATTTGCAAGGTTAAATCTAATTGCAGTCTTTGAGGATATGCAACTGGCGATTCACAGAAATGACTGAGAGCCCGTGAGTTTTCTTCAGAAGAAAATCCCTGGGCCCTTACTCAGAAGCAAGCAGTGCTCCTAGAGCCACTGCAGGTCGGGACGAAAGCGTTTGTGGCAACTTTGGCAGGTACTATCAAGGTGCATGAAGAAGTTAATCACTTCCGGATAGTCATGTTTTTTCGCCGCGCGGCCCAGTCTTCCGCCACGCGGGAAAGCTGCAAGCGTTTTTCTTCAAAGAACTTCACGTCGTCACTGCTCCAGCCCTGGTTTTTATAAATGGCTGCGTACGCAGTGAGGTCTTTGGACATGTCCACAATGTGGGCGGAAGACGTGGCGATGGTATCCATCTTTTGTATCGAGCGGGCGGTCATGCCAGACAGTAAAGCTCAGGAAGGTATATTCCTGATGGATGCGGGCCTGCATGAACTTCCGCAGGTCTTCGCGGTTCTGCACTGCCGGATGCGTTCCGGCAGGCACTGAAGCTGTTACATGGCCCGTGCGCAGCCGGTAGCCGGCAAGCGCGAGCACGCAAGTAAACAACGTTACCAGGATCCCCACTCTGGCTATGCTCATTACCGGCGCAGTTCTCCCTTGGAGTGCCCATCAGCCTCCGGATACATGGCAGGAGCTTTCATTTGCGGCAGAGTCCCGGTTAGCGACTTCATGAATGCAACCAAGTCAGCCTTTTCCTGCGGGGTGAGGTCCAGCTTGTAGATCAGCTTTGATTTGTTGGGCGCATCGCCGCCACCGCGATCATAGAGCTCGACGACTTCCTCCAGCGTCGCGCTGGAACCGTCATGCATATAAGGCGCGGTGAGTGCGATGTTGCGCAGTGCTGGCGTCTTGAACGCGTTGCGATCTTCAGGGTTCCTGGTGACTGCGAAGCGTCCCACATCGTCAGGATTGCCGTGCGCCGACGCGATCCCCAGATTGTGGTACTTGTTGTCAGTAAAGTTGGGGCCGTTATGGCATTCCGAACAGGCGGCTTTGCCGATAAAGAGAATCAGCCCGCGCTTTTCCGCATCCGAAAGAGCATTTTTGTCTCCCATTGCATAGCGATCAAAACGCGAGTCGGGCGTAACCAGCGTGCGCTCAAAAGAAGCCACGGCCCTGGTGACGCTATCCAGCGACGGAGAACCGCCGAAAATAGTCTGGAAATCATGGCGGTAGCCGGGAATGGAGCTGAGACGGTCAATCAGATGCTTCTCATCCAGCATATTCATTTCAGCAGGAGCAAGCAGTGGACCTTTGCATTGTTCGTCGAGCGTAGCAGCGCGGCCGTCCCAGAACTGAGCAGTGTTATAAGCCGCGTTCAACACAGTCGGCGAATTCCTGGGAAGCGTGACGCCTTTGAAGCCCTTTGCGCGAGGTAGACCATCGGCAAATGCCTTTTCCGGGTTGTGGCATGTGGCGCAACTGCTGGCGCGGTCCAGAGAAAGACGAGTATCAAAGAAAAGCTTCTTTCCCAATTCAATCTTGGCCGCAGATTGGGGATTATCCGCCGGAATAGGAACGGCCGGCAAAGCTGTCAGGCCGCCGGGCAGGGTCTTCAACGTGTCCAGCATCTGGGGCGTGATTGCCGGAGGCAGTGACTTGTGCTTTTCCGCAGAGAATCCTCTTATTCCCAACAACAAGAGTGCACTGAGTGCAACTCCAACAGTCTTGCGGTAAACGATCTCACGTCTTGCCATACTCTTTCGTGCTCCTTGCGGCATGCGGCAGGCGACGCAGGAGCCGCTCCCGGATCTTACGTGCGCCCCAGTGAGGTTTCTCACGCTTGGTGCTGACGATAGCCGCCTCCACCTGTTCAGGTAATTGGTTGGCATAGCGGAAAGGCCGGCGTGTTCGATCACTAACCCTTCCAGTCCGCACTGCTGGTAACGATCAAAAATTTTGTAGCCAGTCTTGCGCGAGATGCCGAAC
>DASXIL010000261.1:0-7608 GCA_036497985.1 Candidatus Angelobacter sp.
GACGCTGCGCCAGATCACACGGCGGTTTCGCGTACCAGTGATCGTGGTGAGCGCATTGACTACCGAAGGCGCCAGCGCAACATTCAAAGCCCTGGCGTTGGGAGCATTTGATTTTGTCGCCAAGCCGCGCGACGCCGCTTCCGCTCACATGGACGAAATTGCCGTAGACCTGATCGGCAAGATCAAAGTTGCCGCCAAAACCAAGGTGCGCAACACTCCAGCGCCTATCACATTCGATCGCCCACGACCCGAAAAGAAAGCATTAAGACCACGGCGCGAGCCTACAAAGCTTGTGGCGATTGGCATTTCTACTGGCGGGCCAAATGCGCTGCAATATTTGCTACAGCAATTGCCCGGAGATTTTCCCGGCACCATTGTTGTGGTGCAGCACATGCCGGAAGGATTCACGGAGATGTTTGCGCGGCGGCTGGATGAGTCTTGCGCCATTGATGTAAAAGAAGCCCAATCCGGAGACTTGCTGATTGCAGGACGCACGCTGATTTGTCCTGGAGATCGCCACATCAAGGTCCGGCGGATGCCGCTGGGAAATACCGTGGTGCTTTCCGATGAAGCCCGCACCAACGGCCACAGGCCGTCAGTGGACATCCTGTTTCGTTCAGTGGCGGCGGAGTTTGGCAGCCGTGCCGTGGGCGTGCTGATGACCGGCATGGGCGACGACGGAGCTGAAGGGCTGGGATTAATGAAAGACGCAGGTGCGCTGACCATTGCACAGAGTGAAGATTCCTGTACGGTGTTCGGCATGCCCAAGGCGGCTGTGGAACGCGGACATGCAATGCGCATTGTTCCGCTGGATATGCTGGCCAACACGCTGGCCATGCAGTGCAACCCGGAAAAAATTGCTCGAGCAGTAGTAAAAGTCTAGTTGGGAGTCGCAAGGAGAATAGTCATGGAAACATTTCCAATTTTGATTCGCAAGGATGGCATGCCAATCCGCTATCTGGTGGTGGACGATTCCGTCTTCGCACGCAAGAATGTAGCGAAGATGGTTGAAGCTTTCGGCGGCGAAATCGTCGGCGAAGCCGGCGATGGCTGCACTGCAATCACGGAATACGATCGCACTACGCCTGATATGGTGCTGATGGACATTACCATGCCACAGATGGAAGGCATTGAGGCGGCGGAGCGCATTGTGCGTTCGCATCCGAATGCCCGCATCGTGATGGTGTCGTCCGTCGGCTATCAGGAAAACATTGTTGCGGCGCTGCAAAAAGGCGCGCGCCACTTTGTCCAAAAGCCGGTGAAGTCGGAAATACTTTACGAAGTCATCAAGTACGTAATGGGCGATGACGCGGCTGTAGCCACACCAACTGCCCAGGAAAGCTGAGACGCGATGAAAATCGAACTGATTCAGCCGTTCATCAATGCGGCCGATGCCGTGCTGGCCGAGACGTTGCAGTGTGCCACGCGCATGGGAGACGTGACCATGGACGAAGAAGCGTATCGCCGCAAAGGCATCGCCTCTATGGTGACGATCAAGGGCGATATCGAAGGGCGCATTATTTTCGATATCGATACGCCGACCGCAGCCAAGGTAGCGAGCTATCTTACAGGATCGCCCGTTCCTGAAAGCGACGAAGTAGCGCGTGAAACAGTGTGCGAACTGGCCAATATGGTAATTGGCAGCGCCATTACCGCTCTCAATGACCAGGGATTCAAGTTCAAGATTTATCCGCCGGTGATCCACGCTGACGAGCTTGGCGAAAAAAGCAGCGAAGATCAGGAAGCGCTGGTGATGTGTTTTGACACGGACAGCGGAAACATCTTCATGAACATTGCGATGCGTTATAACCGCAAGCGGCGAACAGACAGCTAGAAAACCTCTCTTTCTCTTAGCGACTCCAAACGGGCGGCCTTTAAAAGCCGCCCTTTTTTATTCCCAACATTTCTCTGGCACGTACTTATGGGAAGGTGCGAACCACAAAAGGATTTTGCAGCGGACAAGGCAGCGGAACGTCATCATTGAAATTAGGATCAATCGTGGGAACACACGTTGGGTCCTGCTGTGGAACGTGAAACGTGGGAAGCGGACGATTTACCACGCCGGCATTTACCGAAGTCACCAGAATTACATTTGTGGCGGTGTTGATAATGGAGATTTAGGGCGTGGGGAAAGTTCTATCCGGCTGCACTGCGCCGGGCAGGCAGGCCGTGTCAGTGCAATTGGGCGCATGCACATCGTCGCGAACGGTGGTTACGTCATTGGCGCTGATCACATAAACGCGCGAAGCGTCAGAAGAAGCGTCTATTGATACCGCTCCGGGCCCAACGCCTATGGTTCCTGTTTCCCGCAGCCCAACTACATCAATCACGCTGACCAGATTGCCGGGGCAATGACTGGCGTTGCTGGTAGAAGCAGGATCCGGAAGCGTAAGGTGATTCACTCCCGCCGGACAATTCCCCAGCGCCGCATACGCCTTGGTGCCGTCACTCAGTGCCGTCACAGACGTCGGAAACCCTGACACGGGAATATCCGCTATCTTCGACGGCAGCACCTGCGGGTTCGAACCCAGATCGATGCCGTTCGCTTTGATCACTGTGACACTCTGCTCGCCCGTATTGTTGACATACACGCGCTTCAGCGTGGGCTCATAGAAAGCGAAGTTTGGCGACGATGCTGCTGTCGTGCCGACTTTGATCGCATTCCCTGACGGACAAGAAGGGCCGACAGCACAAGGCAGAACAATGTCCAGCGAGGTATCGATTACGCTCACGGTTCCATCGCCCTGGTTCACTACAAACACAAACAGCCCGTCTGAGCTCATTACGCCCCAGATAGGTTGCGAACCTACGGGAATGGTCTTAATCACCGTATCGTCAATGGTTGAGATCTCCGTAACGTTGTTGCTGCCGTGGTTCACAACAAAGATCTTATTGTTAGCGGTATTACCGGCGATCATCACAGGTTCAGTGCCTACCGCAATGGACGCTGTAACCGCAAAAATGCCGCCGGCAATTAAGTCCACGTTATTGCTCGAACGGTTAGCGATGTAAATATTACCGCTGCTACTGGTGGCGCCCGCCACTGGGCCAGAGCTGGTGGGGGGCAACGTCACCGTGGAGACGTTGCTTGTTGGAAGCAGGGCTATATAGATTGAAACCGTGGCAGGAATCCCCGCCGAAAGATTCCCACTGTTAATTACGAAGGCCTGGTTCGAGGTTTTACCCAGAAATACAGGATTGACTCCCACTGGGACAATCCCGACACTTGAGTCCCCGGAAACGTTAACGTGCATATCCGTCCCGTTGCCCGGTGGCTGGGTCGGCGGCACACCGGGATTCGTCGATAAAACGACTGCGTGCGCCAGTTTTCCAGGGTCGCCTGTAGGGGACGGAACTGGAACAATAAATTGCCGTAACGTGTCATTGCAGCCCACTGCCAGGACCATCAGAACGCTCAGGCTGGCCAGCAGCCACATTGCCTTAAAACTAACCTTCATTCAAACTCCACCGGTGCTACCGGTTGAACGCCAAAACTCTGAATTATTGCGAAGGATTTATTGTAAACCATTGATCTTGTCGCTTCGCTCCAAACCGCCGTGGAACATGGTGCAAGCGAACGAGGAAAGACCTTTGAAACACGGAGGAAAGGAGGAAGCAGAGGGATTTGAAGTTGATCGGCCAATCCGCCTGGAGCAGCTTGGGGTTGACGGAAAGACAAAACGTTAGTTTCAGGGACCCTTAAATCTATTGCTCTCCTGCCTCCGCTTCCTCCGTTCCTCTGCGTTTCAAGGTTTTGCAGCTCACGCCGCTCGCTTCGGCGGCTTCTTCCGGGCGCTCATCGACTTCTGCTTCCCTTTAACCTCAACCTCTGACTCTTTTTGGGCTGCCTCTACGCGTTGCGGGCCTTTCTTCTTCCCTTCCATCTGTGCCAGGCTCTGCTTCAGTGCGGCCATCAGGTCAGTGGGGGCGGCAGCAGGACGAGGCTTGTCGATCGCCACAACCTGCTTCCCTTCCATATGGGCCTTGATCAGCTTTTTCAGGTTCTCTTCAAACGTGTCGTAATACTTTTCTGGGTCCCATTTAGCGGCCAGGGCTTCAATCAACTGGTGCGCCACTTTTACTTCGCCTTCTTTCAGAGTGGCGTGATCGGTGCCAAAGTCAGGCGCTTCGCGCACTTCATCCTTGTAATACATGGTGTGCAGCATCAGGCCTTTTTCATACGGACGCAAAAACGCCGTATATTCGCGGTTGTGCATGGCCAGCTTTGCGATCCCAACATAACCGCTGTCTTTCATGGCGCGCACCAACAGCGCGTAAGGCTTTTTGGCCGCTTCGTCCGGAGCGAGAAAGTAGGAAGATTCAAAGTACACCGGATCAATTTCTTCCTGCTTCACAAATTCCAGGATCTCCATGGCCTTGGCCGTTTTTGGCTCGATCTTCTTGATCTCTTCCGGCTCGATCACCACGTATTCGCCCTTGCGAAATTCGTAGCCCTTCACAATCTCATTCCGCTCGATGACCTTTTCATCCACCGGGCAATAGAGCTGCTGCTTTACCCGGGCGTTATCTTCCCGGTGGAGCATGTGGAAAGAAACTCGGGTCCCGCGAGCGCCGGAAAACAGCTTTACCGGCATGGAAATAAGTCCAAAAGTCAGATATCCGGTCCAAACAGATGCTGCCATAATTCACCCTTATAAATGATTGAATTCCTTGATGAATAAATGCTTTGGGCTGCCCTGTTTGTGGCAAGCCCTTTCTCTTGTACGATGCGCATAGGCGCTTTGATGCCGCCAGTTCGTCTTGACCGCCGGGAGGAAACGCACTGCCAAAATCGCGCTCATTCAGTGTCTCTGACCTTCTGGCGCTGGGCTTTGCCGCCGCGATTCTGGCTGTGTTCGCATGGCTGCATCACGCTGAATTCCCTCCTGGCGACCGCCGATTCCTGACCGCGCTCGCCATCACCGCCGGATTCGCCGTGCTGGCATGGTTTGCCGGCGGTGTAAATGTCAGCGGAGCGCTTGCCGGATCTGCCGTAGCTTTCGTCATGGCGGTCCGCGATCTGCGCATGTTTCTTGCGCTGCTCATCGTTTTTGCCGTCACGCTGGTCGCCACTCGCGTGGGATATGCCCGCAAGCAGCAACTCCGCACTGCTGAGCCTGTCGGCGGACGCACCGCTTCACAGGCCATGGCCAATCTCGGCATCGCCGCGCTGGTGGTTGCCGTAGCAGGTGCAGGATGGCCGGTGCTCGCACTGGCCGCCCTGGCTGAAGCCGCCGGCGACACATCTTCCAGCGAAATCGGCATGGCCTTCCCCGGCAAAACGCTGCTGATAACAAACTTCAAACCGGTTCCCGCAGGCACTGACGGAGGCGTCAGCCTCTTTGGGACCGTTGCAGCTTTGCTCGGTGCGGCGAGTGTGGCCGTGGCCGCCGTCGCTACAGGTCTTGTGCCTGTCAGCCAGCTTGCGACGATCATTCTGGCCGGCTTTTTCGGCACTGTGATCGATAGCCTGCTGGGCGCGGTGTTTGAACGCCGCGGCTGGCTCGATAACGATCTGGTCAACCTGCTCAGCACCGCCGCCGCGGTGGGAATGGCCTGGGGATTGGGGTTCTGACGAACCTGGTTCATCGATTTCCATCCTTTTTTGATCAAAATTGATTGAAATCTCGTTGAATCCAACGCAAATCCTGATGCTCTTTCGTGGGCAACTGTGATTCAAGTCATTGGTTTTAATCGCTCACTTATAACCTGGCGCCACATTTTCTCGGCAACCCCTCCCCTCCCCCTATGTTCACCCAATTCCACCCAAGGTCACCCAATGTCACCCAAGGCTGAAAGAATCGGCAGAGGGTCGTAAGCCAGTTTTTGACGTTTTTCCGGCTAATTGCCAGTTGCTAATTGCTGCTCTTTTTCAAAGATCTTCCAGCTTCCACCCCTCAGGGCTGCCATACTTTAGCGGATTCTTGCTCACGAATCAAGTACGAAATAGTACATTGCGGACAAATTTACGTCGCGGTCATGCACCCGCCCTGGCCTTTTTCTTACTGCCTCACCACACTGTGGGTGCCCCATCCTTTGCGTCCTGCGAGACCAGATATACCAACAGGGCTGATTGGACGCAAAGGGTGGGTAAAACAAAACGCCTAACGATGGAAGGGCATATTAAAATTTCCTTCATGCCTGAAGGACCACGTAGATGGTATGGAGATGGAGATATCCATTACATCACTTGCCCAGGCACGTATCAGAACACAACCCTGAAGTCACATAAGGCAAGCGATACTGTCATGCCAACGCAGATGAAGCGCCGCTAGGCGCGACGACAGGTTAGCCCATCTATGAGGAAGTCGGCGGTGTCAAGCTCTTTTTAGGAACACGAATCGCATTGTCGCCACGAGGCTTCATGGTTTTCCCTTCAAAGGGCTTTTGCTTTTGGTGTTGCTGTTGCTTTTTGCTCAGGCCGACCAAGGCTCGCCTTCGAGTTAATCGTTCGATGGAACACTGCGGTTCCACCAGCCATCTATTCGATCCCAGGAACTTCAGGACCATGATTCTCTTATTCAAACTCCCTTCTCTCCAGAAGGGAGGCAGAGCGCCCAATCAAACGCGTCGAGGATCAACTAACCGCTGCCCACCTTTACCACTGGAGTTTTCCAATGGCACCAGTCCCAGATACGCTGCCACCTGCTTACTGGTTTGAAAGCGTCCCGGTTCGCCGATAGTCACAACAAAAGCCGTGGCTATCACCGGTCCCACTCCCGGATGCGTCATCAACAACTGCACCTCCGGTCGTTGCGCTGCTTGTTGCTTTAACGCTTGATCCAGCGGATCGATCCTCTGGTTCAGCTCGCCCAACAGCTCTTGCCAATCCTGGCGCCGCACCGTGGCCCAGGGCGACAAGGCTAAAGCCATCAACTCAGCCTGTCCCGCCTGACTCCATACCCGTCGCTTGGGAAACAGCCCTTCGTTTCGGGCGATGGCCTGCAACTGGTTCTTGGCCCGAGTCCGTGTCTGCACCAGACGGTGCCGATGCAGCACTAGTTGCCGGGCATCTCGCTGCTCCACCGTTGGCACCCAGATCCGCGGGAACCGCTTTTCCAGCAGCAACCGCAGCAACAGTCTTGCGTCTTCCTTGTCGGTCTTGGGTTTCCGTGCCGCTGCGGCACGCACCTTGACCGCATCGCCTATCCACAGTTCGATTCCCAGTTCTCTCAGCAGCCGTTCGAACCAGCGCATGCCTCCGGTGGCCTCCACTCCCACGCGCACCTGCTGGCCGGCCAAACCACGATAAAACCGTTCGGCCTCTCCGCCTTTGTGCTCCAGTCGCCGTTCGTCATACTCGCCCGTCTCCTGGTTCACAAAAGCAATTTGCTGAAAGCTCGGATGATAATCACAGCCTGCGCGGCCCGAGGCGCGCTTGCGCGCTGAAGGGGTAAGCGCTGGGAAAATGAGAGAAAAATTTCCTTCCTCTCTGCCGAAGGCCCAGCGCGCAGCGTAGCGGAGCGCAAAAATCCGTAAGACAAATCAACGGGGGCGGCAAGCGCAAATCGGCCTCCCGATTTCAGATTCGTGTCATCCGTGTGAACCGTGGTAGGTTTTTTTCGGATCCTCAAAGCAGCGCTTTCAAATCCGCTTCAACGACCTTCG
>DASXIL010000262.1:0-5441 GCA_036497985.1 Candidatus Angelobacter sp.
CTTTCAATTCCGGATACTGGGCGATCATTGCATTGGCCAGGTTGCGCGCGTCGGCCTGGGTGGCATTGAAGTCGGAGGTGCTAGGGACGGAATATTTCATCGTGAGATCAAAGTTCTTGTCATTGCGGAAGAAGTTCATCTCAGTGATGTTGTAGGTTTTGCCGCCAGCAGTAAAAGCCACCGGTTTTCCGCCCACAGGTATATCTTTTGGCTGGATGCTGTTGGTCTCGTCGGTGATCTTGCTGAGCATCTTTGTGTTCATGTACGTCGCGGGCTGCAGCAGATCGTAAGAATTCAGATAATAAAACCAGGCGTTGTGGGCCTGGCCTTTGCTCTTGTAATCGCGCGCCTGCAGCAGATACCACAAGCCGTCATGGCCCGCGGCTGAGCCGGGACGAATCTGATATCCGGCGATTTTCCAGCCGCCAAGGTCCTGAAAGATAATGGAAAGAGCGTAAGGCCCTTTGTTGCCGACGAAATCCTGAATTGTTATGGCGTATTTGCCAACCGCAATTCCGGCAAGATCAAATTCGGCTGTATTCGGATTCATGCCGTTGGCGCCAAAGACGCCGCAATAAAAAGTGCCGTCAGGCCCGGGATTGGCGCCGGTATCGAGAAAATAGAGGCTGCGGAGTTGAGGCTTGGCGCCGGAGAAAGCGTCTTTGTTATCGTTCACGGCCCCGGCAATGCCGCCGAAATTCGATTGCAGTGACGGAACTGCACTTGCCTGCAGGCCCTGTGTGTTGCCGCTGGCGGTTTGATCGAAAGCCTGTTGCGCGGCCGCTTCAATGGCCTTACGCGCAGGCTCAGGGATGTCATCTTTGTTCTGGCAGGTCTGGGCCCATGCGGAAAAGCTTCCGGCCAAGACCAGCGTTGCGGCAAGAACCTTGAATGTAAATTGCTTCATAAAAGTGCGCTACTCCGGTTTATTTAGGATGCTCTGGACCGCTTTCCAGATGCACGACGTTTCTGGCTTGTGCTCGTAACTCATACGTAAATATATCGTTTGAGAGATATGTAGGGAAGTGGCGGCAGGCAATGGAGATTTCCGCAGCCGGATGAAATTAACAGACAAGTTCGCGGTGGCCCAACGTTCTTCAATCATGGAGTAAAATCGTGAGAACAGACAAATTCAGGGCGGCGGGCTCGGTTCGGAACCACTTATGGCGCGTTTTTCTTCAATAACTTGTGGGATATTTATTCTTAGCGGAGCGGTCATGCTGCTTCAGGCGCAAGCCATGCGTCCTGGAATGCCCGTTCAGCGCCCCACCCCGCCCGCAAACCTGGCACCGCAGTTGCCCCCACAATCGCCGACAGGCGCACCCACCCCGGCGACGGGAGGCCAGACAGCGCAGCCGGCAGTCCAACCAGGCCCCGTGGGCCCTCCGGTGGCGCCGGTTGTTACCTATCGGGATGGCTTGCTCAGTGTGCAGGCCCTGAACTCAAACTTAAGCAGCGTAGTAACGGCAATCCGGAACAAAACTGGAATTGAATTTGAAGGCGCCGAGGGAATTTCGGAAAGAGTAGCTCTTGCTCTGGGCCCTGCGCCGGAAGGCGACGTTCTGGCTGCGATTTTTTCGGGCTCCAGATATGACTTCCTCGCCATTGGAAGGGCAGACAGTCCTAACATTGTGCAAAAGGTCATCCTCACGGTGAAGAACAAGCCCGGCGCTGGAGCGGAAGCGCAGGCACAGCAGCAACCTCCAGCGAATCAGGGCGAGGAAGAGGAAGTTCCAGAGGAACAAGTAAACTCCGGCGAGCCGCAGGATACCACTGTACAACCCGCGCCTGTGCCACAGCAGCCGCCACAAGCAGAGACGCCGCAAAACCAGCAGCCGAAGTCACCGGAGCAATTACTGCAGGAGTTACAGGAAATGCGCCGGCAAAAAGGGTCGCCTGAGGATCCAACGAACAATCCCAATCCGGCTCCACGGAAAATGCCTCCAAATCCAAATTAGAGCAAGCGCTCGCTTGGAGTCAAAATCTTGTTGCTGCCTTTAGAAAATTGACTGTCCAGAAAGTTGGAAATGGAATATCTGGTTGGTTTCTTGTTGTCTCTGGCGACAGTAGTCTTCGCGGCCGTGATCGGCTTTGATCGGGAACGATCTTTCTATTCCACGGTGCTGTGTGTCATCGCTACCTACTATGTGCTGTTTGCCGTGATGGGGGCGTCACGGCGGACCTTAATGATCGAAATCGTAATAGCGAGCGGCTTCTTTCTTTTTGCCGTACTTGGCTTTAAAGGGAACCTTTGGCTGGTGGCGGCTGCATTGCTGGGACACGGGATATTTGATTTTGTTCGTTCCGGCCTTATTGCAAATCCCGGAGTGCCGCACTGGTGGCCGGGTTTCTGTCTGGCATTCGACGTGATTTTTGGCGGGTGGCTGGCGTTACGGCTGTTGCAACGGAGAAATTTTCCGCATTCCGGCATAGATCGGCATGCCGGCTAGCTCTCACAAAAGCCGCCGGATGCAGCGAGACAAGAACTAGTGGCTGGACGCTGTGGTCGCGATCACCGCGGTTGAAGTCGCCTGACTTTCAGCCTGTCTACGGGCAAAAGCGTGCAGGATCGCGCTGATAACAGCGTAGCCGCAAGCAATACCAAAGACGAGTGAAAACAGAATGGTAAAGAGCACGGTGGAGGAAGCCAGAATGGGATTCATTGTCCAATCTCTTTGATGGTCCTTTTCTCGGGCCGGTTGGTTTCTCCAGCCATGTGCATTGTCGGCAATATTGGTTCAAATGTCTGCATTACCGCCGCTGCTGCACCCTTGATACTTCATCATGCCCTTTGGTCATACAGCTCGCAAATAACTGAAGTCATTAGGTTAAAGCCCGAGTTTTAATGGTCCGATAGCAGAAATTGACCGATGCCAACCGCCGACGATAAGATACGGAGTAGAGCTGTGCGCTTACCCTCCGGAAGCCTCCAGTAGAGAGTTTCCCTTGTTTTGTTGGGGTTGCGCTCAGCTTTCCGAACCAGGTTTAGAAGATCCATGGCTATCAGCAACATCACTGTGCGCGGCGCTCGCCAGCACAATTTGAAAAACATCTCGGTTGAAATCCCGCGCAATACCTTGACGGTAATTACGGGGCTTAGCGGTTCGGGCAAATCGTCGCTCGCTTTTGACACTATTTATGCCGAGGGCCAGCGCCGCTATGTAGAAACGCTCTCCGCATACGCGCGCCAGTTTCTCGACCAGATGGAGCGTCCGGACGTGGACTCCATTGACGGCCTGAGTCCGGCAATCTCCATTGAGCAGAAGACTACTTCACGCAGCCCGCGCTCTACAGTCGGAACAATCACTGAGATTTACGATTATTTACGCCTGTTATACGCCTCAGTTGGCGTGCCGCATTGCCCAAAGTGCGATAAGCCGATCAGCCGGCAAACGTCTGATCAGATTGTGCAGCGCGTGATGCAGTTGAAAGCCGAAGACCGCGTGATGATCATGGCGCCGCTGGTGCGCGGACGCAAAGGCGAGTTCAAGGAAGAACTGGCCAAGCTGGCGCAACACGGATTTGTGCGCGCGCGCATTGACGGTGAGCTTCGCCATCTGGACGAAGAACTGGACGAAATCCAGCTTGATAAGCGCAAGAACCACACGATTGAAGTTGTGATTGACCGCCTGCTGGTGAAGCCCGGAATTGAGAAGCGTCTGGAACAATCTGTTGCCACGGCCATGAAGCTGGGCAAAGGGCTGGTGCAGGTTGCCGTGGTGAACGGGGAAGAGCATCTTTATTCGGCGCGCATGGCTTGCCCCGACTGCGGCATCAATATTCCTTCACTGGAGCCGCGCTCGTTTTCTTTTAACAGCGTGTATGGCGCCTGCCCGGAATGCAACGGGCTGGGCAGCAAGTACGATTTTGATCCGGCCAAGATCATTGTGGACTGGTCCAAACCGCTGCTGGATGGCGCGCTCGGCCCTGGTTCAGGATCTTCTTATCTTCAGCGAATGGTCGATATTGTTGCTGCGGCGTATAAGCTTGATCTCTCAACGCCGTTTGAAAAGTTTCCGGCAAAAATCCAGAACCTTTTACTTTACGGACCGGACGAAAAAGAAGCTCCGCGCCTGGGCTTTCGCGGCGTGCTGGGATTTCTAAAGCAAAACTTGGAAGAATCGACTTCAGAAAGCTATCGCGAGTGGATGCTGAGCTATATGTCCGCGACAACCTGTCCGGTGTGCCGGGGCAAGCGTCTGCGTCCGGAAAGCATTGGCGTGAAAGTGAATGGACTCTCCATCTCAGACTTTACCGCGCTGTCCGTTGCGCGCTCCGTGGACGTTGCCGCAAAAATTACGCTGACTGACCGGGAACGCTTGATTGCCGGTCGCGTACTGCATGAGATCAGCGAACGTCTCCAGTTTCTGCATGCCGTGGGGCTGGGATATATATCGCTCGATCGTTCGGCGGCTACGCTTTCCGGTGGGGAAGGCCAGCGCATACGGCTGGCAACACAGATCGGCTCCAAGCTGCGCGGGGTGCTTTACGTTCTCGATGAGCCTTCCATCGGGCTCCATCATCGCGATAACAACCGGCTGCTTCAGGCGCTGGAACACCTGCGCGATCTGGGAAACACGGTGCTGGTGGTAGAGCACGATGAAGAAACGATACGTCGCGCCGACTACGTCATTGATCTTGGCCCCGGGGCAGGACTGCTGGGCGGAGGCGTGGTGGCCTCAGGCACTCCCATGCAGATCATGGAGCAGGCCGGTTCGCTTACCGGCCAGTACATTTCCGGACAAAAAAATATTGCCGCGCGTTTTGCGCCGCGTGCTACCAATGGAAAAGCTGTTACAGTTTTGGGCGCCAAAGCCAACAATTTGCGCAGTGTTGACGTGACGTTTCCGCTGGGCGTAATCACGGTGGTGACCGGCGTTTCAGGCTCAGGAAAATCAACGCTGGTGAATGACATTCTTTATAAAGCACTGGCCAAGGCGCTTTATCGATCGCGGGAAGAGCCCGGCGCGCACAAGGCAATCTCCGGCGCTGAGCACATCGATAAAGTTATCCGCATTGACCAATCGCCCATTGGCCGGACGCCCCGATCCAACCCGGCGACTTATACCGGAGTCTTCACTCACATCCGCGATCTTTACGCGATGCTGCCGGAGTCACGCGAACGGGGTTATAAAGCCGGACGCTTTTCTTTTAATGTCTCCGGTGGCCGTTGCGAGCATTGCCAGGGCGAAGGCGAACGCCGCATTGAGATGAACTTTATGCCGGACGTTTATGTCCTGTGCGAGGTCTGCGGCGGCCATCGCTATAACCACGAGACGCTGGCAGTACGGTTCAAGGGCAAATCCATCGCCGACCTGCTGGAAACATCCGTTGCAGACGCGCTGCCGATCCTGGAAGACATTCCGCAAATCCGGCAAAAGCTGCAAACTCTGGACGATGTGGGATTGGGCTATATCAAGCTGGGACAATCGGCAGTAACG
>DASXIL010000263.1:0-3513 GCA_036497985.1 Candidatus Angelobacter sp.
AGTGGTGAGCGTTAGACATAACGCACGTGTGGATTATGCCGATTGCCAATACGGGGAATTGTTGGGGCGCGGACCCCACCAAATTAAAGCCGGGGGATTTCGTGACCAGTCTTCGGGTATCAAACAATCGCAGCGAGAAAAATGCTCGGAAGGCGCCTGGACTGTTCTGTCGATTCTGACCACCGGGGTGGTCAGAATGCTCGACAGCAGTCAGTAGTGCTCGCCAGGCGCATCCCCAAAGTCCCAGAACGACACGCTGAACGGAAACGTGGTTGAACCGCCGGGCACTGATCCATCGATCTTATTTCCAACGTTCCACACAAGGTATGCCAGCAAATTTCCCCCAACAAAATAACCCGTCAGCGGAAGCTGCTTTTTCACCCAATTCACGTTTCCGGGAGTGATAGTAACTGTTTGAGAATCGGTCATCCCGGGAACGGTTGTTCCAGAATCCGGATGCATTAGCGTAGCGTAATACGTAATCTCATTACCGAGCGGGTCCGGGGCGACGGTAGGCAAATGGCCAACCCCAAAGTAGAGGAAAATGGGGATTGGGTTCCTCCCCTTGAAGCAAGAACGGACATCCCCAGGGACACGTCTTTTCGGTACCATATGGCGCCCAGGTCAGCACGATTGTGCAGTTAAAACCACCCGGCCCTACCAGCGCTTTTTCATATCTTTTTATGTGCTCTGCTATTGGTATTGGTTTTGTCATAAAAACTCTTGTTATCGCGGCGGGCCGAAGGTGAGTAATTGCGGGCGGTTGAGGCCGGTGGCGAAAGCGGTCGGCATACCGCCGCAGGTGGAGAACTTTAAGATACCCCCGTCCGGAGCCGGATTTGACTCGGCTACGAATAGATTGCCCGAGCTGTCAAAGGCCAGGCCTCGAGGGTTAGTTAGGCCGGTCGCACAGGTGCTCTCAACGCCGCTTGGAGTGAATTTCAGAATTGTGTCGTTCCCTGCGTTGAACCCAGTGGACACGAAGAGATTGCCTGCGCTGTCAAAAGCAAGGCCAAGCGGATACGCGCCGGTCGCGAAGGCGCTCGGCCCGACGAAAACCGTGCGCGTTCCATTGGGAGCGAATTTATAGATCGTTTGGGGCCAAGTGGCGGTTGCATAGAGATTGCCCGCGCTGTCGAAAGCAAGGCCGAAGTTTGCTGACTGACTGTTCGGAACGCCGGGAACGGAGCCGAAGACGATGCGCTCTCCGCTGGGTGTAAACTTGAAGATAGTGCCGGGAAATGTGTCAGTATGTTGATCTGTTGCCAGGACATAGGCATTGCCTGCGATGTCGGTGGCCAAACCTTCGAGAAAGAAAAACCCCCTGCCGACAGTGCCAAAGGTACTGACATGGTTGCTCAGGTTGAATTTCAGCACTCGCCCAATTTCGATGTGGTCAGGAAACTCGGCCTCTGCCGCGAACAGATTGCCGATGCTGTCAAAGGCCAGCCCTCGAGGTGCCTCTAGCCCGGTGGCGAAGGTGCTTTGCACGCCAGATGGCGTGTACTCGAGGATTTCGCCGGGACTGAGAACGGTGACGTAGAGGTTCTGGGCATGAGCGGTTATTGGCGCTAAGGCTGTTGCCAGCACGGCGCCAAGGCTTGGGAATATGTTTCGAAGGATTTTTGTTTTCATAAGTTGTTGTCCTTTACCTATTCCTTCCGAAAATTTTGCGCTGCGTTACAAAGAAAATGGCGGCAACACTGCTTTTCTCACCACGGTTACGCGGATGTGACGGGTACCGCAGAGGAAGCAGTGCTGGAGAGGCAGTCGTGTCGGCAGCTTTAGCGGATGCAGGCGGCCCGCCTGGCATTAAAAAAAAGCTCCGGAGGTTTACGGCTGCTTTTCCTCGCAGAGTTTTTGGAAAGCGGGATCGCTGCGCAAAGGGTCCCAGATCGGGTCGAGTCTGAAAAGCGCCGGGCTAACAACCGCTGGGCCGTAAAGCCAGCTATTATAAGGTGCCTCTAACAGCTGACTGAGAGTTAAGATCGCACGACGGTTCTCGCCGACGATCGCCTGAATGAACGCCAGATTCTCTTCGCGGCCGGGGCCGTCCACCAAATCTTTGGCACGGGGCAGAAGCGTGATCGCACGCTCCGCTAGCTTCAAGGCCGAGTCCTTCTCCCCCATCACGGCATGAGCTTGAGACAGCCTTGCCGCAAAATAGTAGTTGTCCGGTTGATCTCGGTAGAGCCGCTCGAGGGTATTGCGCGCCTGTTCAGCTGTAGCCTTTGCGCCAGCTGTATCACCAGCAAGGCGCTGCGTGAAAGCAAGCGTCACCTGATCATGGCCCCTGTTCCACTGAGAAGCATAATGGAATTGGGCCAGTCGGGCTTGCAGCAATCGAACGGCCTCACCGTAGTTTCGTTCAAGCCTCAACTGAGTGATCTTGATTTTCAGGGTTTCCTCTGCAGGAGTCTGCTCGTTTATTTGTGATAGGGACTTGGCCGCTTCTCGCAAATCACCCTGGGCCTGATAAATGCTCGCCTTTGCCGCCGTCATATCCGGATCGTTTGGCATAATGTCCAGCGCTCGATCATAGAGCTTTAGCGCCGCCGGGAATTGTCGAAGCATCGCGTAAGTCCATGCAGCGTCCGAGAGTAACTCCACATTACGTGGATCCACAGTGAGGGCTTGTTCGAAGTAGGCAATGCTTGCATCCGAGTGTCCCTCGCGCCGGGTAACTCGGCCGAGGGCCGTCGGCACATCGCTGCTGCCCGGTAACATTTTGCTGACGTGACCGAATGTGGCCTTGGCAGGACCGTAATCACGCAGCACCCAGTGTTGATAATAACCCAAGGCTAGCAGGGTTTCAGGCGAGTTCGGCTCCAGTTTCTGGGCATACTCCAAAGCACGTTTCGCTGCATCACCGCGAGCGGCGGAAGTGACAGCGACACGATTAAAGTAGAGATGCGCGTCCGCGCGAGAAAGCCGCGCCCAAGCAAGCGCAAAATTCGGATCAAGCTGGACCGCCCGCTCAAAAAAACCGGCGGCTTCCAAAGATGCGTAGGGTTGGCTACGTGCTTCAAACGCGAGGCCGCGCAGATACGCGTCGTAAGCCTCCGGATTGTTTGTCGGTTTAACTGCTAGCGCCTGTTCTTCGCGACCGGTTAACTTCGCCTGCAACGACGCCGCTATTCGTTTGGCGATCTCGCTCTCTACGCTCAAGATATCAGTCAACTTGCGATCATAGGTCTCCGCCCAGAGGTGGAAATCAGTTTGCGCATTAATCAACTGCACATTGACCCGCACCTGGTCGACCGCTTTTTGCACGCTGCCCTCGAGAAGGTTCGTCACACCGAGCTGCCTCGCGATCTCGCCTATGTTGCGAGGCTTGCTCTGATAACGCTGCGTGGAGGTGCGTGAAATCACTTTCAAACCCGCGATGCTGGCCAACCGCGTCAGGATCTCCTCCTGCATTCCGTCAGCGAAATAGGCGCTATTCGGATCGCCGCTCAGGTTTTCAAACGGCAAGACGGCAACCCCGTTTGTTACCGGCTGCTGGGGAAATTC
>DASXIL010000264.1:0-5826 GCA_036497985.1 Candidatus Angelobacter sp.
GTTGTAAAAAAAGTTTTACAACATGGAACCTATTTTCCCAGGGGACGTATTACTAACTAAGAGCTGCAGACATCGTCAAAACGGTTGCAGCACGAGAAAACAAACGGATTTTCCTGGAGGATGTTATGGATGCGAAATGGAACAATATCGTGGACAACACCATGGTGCGGATTGCAATGGTAGTGGTTGGTTTTGGCGCATGGCTGGCGATCGGCTATGGCTTGCTGGCGGCCTAAAGGCGGAGTTGCTTTGACTATCAGCTCCGCCCCAGCTGTTCTTCATTGCCAGCGGGGTGAAGCGGCAGGTTTCAGACTCGGACTACTTCCGCATTCTTGACTGAACCGTAACGCGTTTCAACGTACTCGTTCAGTATGTCAAAGAATTCGGCGACAATGTGGTCGCCCTTCAGCGTAGTCATCAGCCTTCCGTCAACAAACACCGGCGCCTTAGGTTCTTCAAAAGTTCCCGGCAATGAGATGCCGATGTTGGCATGCTTTGATTCGCCGGGTCCATTGACCACGCAACCCATCACGGCGACTTTCAGCTCTTCGATTCCCGGATACTTGTCTTTCCAGACCGGCATGCTGGTGCGGAGATAAGACTGAATCTGCTCTGCCATCTCCTGGAAGAAGGTGCTGGTGGTGCGCCCGCAGCCGGGACAGGCAGTGACCTGCGGAGTAAAGCTGCGAATCCCCAGCGATTGCAGAATCTGCTGGCCGACAAAAACTTCTTCTGCGCGGCTGCCGTTGGGAGCCGGTGTAAGCGATACACGGATGGTATCGCCGATGCCCTCCTGCAAAAGTACTGCGAGACCCGCTGCGCTACCTACAATGCCTTTCGCGCCCATGCCGGCTTCCGTGAGGCCAAGATGCAGAGGATAGTCGCAGCGGGCAGCCAGGCTGCGATAAACGTCAATGAGGTCCTGTACGCCGCTGACCTTGGCGCTGAGAATGATGTAGTTGTGCGGCAAGCCAAACTCTTCCGCCAGTTCCGCTGAACGCAAGGCGCTTTCGACCATCGCGTCCATAGTGACTTCGCGGGCATCTTTAGGGTTGGCGCTGCGGGAGTTCTCGTCCATCATGCGGGTAAGAAGCTGCTGGTCCAGCGAGCCCCAGTTCACGCCGATCCGCACCGGCTTGTCATTCTTAACGGCCACTTCCACCATCGCGCGGAAATTGTCGTCATTCTTGCGGCCTACGCTCACGTTGCCGGGGTTGATCCGATATTTTGCCAGCGCCTGCGCGCATTCAGGATATTTCGTCAGCAAAAGATGGCCGTTATAGTGGAAGTCGCCAATGATGGGGACGTGTATATTCTGCTTCGCGAGTTCCTCAAAAATTGCCGGGACAGCCTGGGCTGCAGCGTCATTGTTCACCGTCACGCGGACCATTTCCGATCCAGCCCGGGCCAGCTGCGCCACCTGCTGAACGGTGGATTGCACGTCCGCCGTATCAGTATTTGTCATCGACTGCACGACCACGGGCACGTCGCCGCCCACGCGCACATTGCCTATTTTTGCTGTTACGCTCTTCCTGCGCTGAATGATTGCCATTCCCTCTAGTTTACCCGATTTCCCCTTGTCCTTTCCCTCTAAAGTGGGTTACCAGAGGCTGTCTCCTCAGGGACTTACTCGCTCGTGGTAGCTGGCATTTCAGTTGGTTTTCCCCAAACCTGCCGGAGCACGTGTATGGCTTTTGCTAAAGGCCAGATGCCGAGAACGGGCAGCCGACCCAAAGAATCTCGCTCCACAGAATACGCAGACCGCGTGCGCTGAAAAACCGGCCGATCCCTATCGGTAAGACGTGAAGTGGCCTCCAGGGCAAAAAATAACGCTGAACGTCGAATGGTGAGAAGAAGGCGATTCCCAATCCTCCGTCGGTCATAGCGTCTAGGAAACCATGAGTGGCTGTCACCAGAAACAGTAGGAGCGCCAATCTCCATGGGCGGCGAAATGCCCTGCTGAACCCTGTCGCCACGCAAACGGCAAGGATTGCGGCAAAAGTGAGCGAGTGTGTGATTCCCCGGTGCCCCAAAAAGAGCTATACGGAATTCCCAGGTGAAATCCAATTGAATCGATGTCAGGCAGAATCGAGCAAACAATAATCAAGGACCAGAAACGCCAGTCCTTGCACCAGTCAGATGTGCCTGCCTGGCCCAACGCCGTTCCGACGAATGCGTGAGTAAAAAGACTCGCCATTCGCCTATTGTTTCAGATCGTGCACCGTAAACCCGTTTAGAATCTCTCTTGGACCGCATGGTGTCTAATAAGAGTGATGTTTTCTGCTTTCTTTAAGTCGTGTCCGCGTTTTCTCTCCGTTGTTCTTGTACTGGCGACCATTGCGTCTGCCCAGTCAAAAACTCCCGCCGGGCCTCTGCCGCAAACCTTTAGCGGCTGGCGCATCGAGAACCAAAGTGTGAAGGCCTCCAAAGATCCGGCTGCGGCGGATGCCACTGACGCACCTGTCCTGAAGGAATATGGCTTCACCGATGTGGAAAGCGCCAGTTACAGCCGCAATGGCCGTAAAATGCAGATTAAAGCAGCCCGCTTTAGCGATGCCACTGGCGCTTTCGGGGCGTTCACCTACTACGTCCAGCCGCAGATGCAAATCGAGAAAATAGGTGACCGCGGAGCTTCCAGCAACACACGTATTTTGTTCTTCAAGGGAAATATTCTTGTCGATGTGGCAGTCGAGCATCTCAGTGCCATGTCCGGTGCCGATCTCCGCTCACTGGCCGACGCGCTGCCGCGCCAGACCGGCGAAAATGGCAAGCTGCCTACGCTTCCCGCTAATCTTCCATCACAGTCACTGCTGCGCAACACAAGCCGCTATATCATCGGTCCGGAAGCGCTGGGCCGCCTGGGCATTCCCATTCCGGCACAGTTGATCGACTTCAGCAAAAGTGCGGAAGTATCCATTGGCAAGTACCGGACTTCGCAGGGCGAGGCATCGGTGGTCCTGGTGGGCTATCCTACGCCGCAGATTGCCAGAGAGCGAATGGACGCCATGCAAGCCGCTTCTCTCACAGGTGAACCGTTCTACTTCAAGCGTACAGGCCCGTATGTTGTGGCGGTAAATGGCAACATACCCGCCGATGAAGCGCAGTCTCTGCTTGCTTCCGTCAATTATGATGCCGACGTGATGCCCTTGCAGCCCACCAAGCCTAAGCCCGGTGAAGACCCTGCAGGTTTTGTCTTCGCCCTGGTGATGTTGTGTGTCATTGCGGTACTGGCTGCGCTGGTGTTTGGCTTCGTTTTTGGCGGCATAAGAATTCTGGCCAACCGGATGTTCCCAAACCGGGTTTTTAGCCGGCCAGAGTCGGTGGAGATTATCCGTTTGGACCTTAGGCAGGGCGATAAGTAGCTGAAAAAGAGCTGCTTACGGCGAATGAAAGCCCTTGAGTGACATTTTTTGTCATTCAAAACGCCATGTTGATAAGATTGTTAAGTTATTGAAAACAAAGGTATCTATTCTCGAAAAATTCCTTGACACTGCCTTTCACTGGCCAATAAGATTTCGCCAGAAAGTTCTGATGGTCTTTTTCGAACTCCGTTGGAA
Organism: Candidatus Angelobacter sp.; assembly: GCA_036497985.1. Lineage (GTDB taxonomy): Bacteria > Acidobacteriota > Terriglobia > Terriglobales > Acidobacteriaceae > Angelobacter. The sequence goes on from DASXIL010000264.1 coordinate 3,558, forward strand.
CTATTCTCCCTTGAAAGAAGAGGCCGTCCTGTTGCCGGATGGCCTTTTCATTTATCTGGTCGCATCGCGACAAACCGCTATGGCGCATTTGTCTTCGTTGAGTTGTCTCTGCTCCTGATGCGAGCCGCTCGGCGGCCACAGGCCTCGCGGCTCAACTGCAGGACAAGAGCTGCGCTTCGCTCCAATGTTTCCTGCGCTCCGCTCCACTCCGCTCAAGATTCGCGCTCGGGCGACAAACGCAGAGGCTCCTGTTGCAGCGGGCTCGCCGCATGTTTGGGCTTGCCCTCTTTCTTCGAAAATTACGGTCCTGTTGCTCGCTCCATACACCGCTTAACGCCTCCAGATCTTGCGACGGAGCATTTTCCGATCAGTGTTATCCGTGTTCATCAGTGGTGAGGTTTTGGTTTTTCCTGGCAAGCTTACTTATCCATTTCATACGCGGTCTTCAGCCACTTCTTTACGTCAGCATCAATATCTTTCACTGACGTGATCTCAATCCGGTGCGTAATGCGGTCTTTCTTTGCCAGGCCGCCGGTATCAATGAGCCGTTTGGGACCTTTGGTGTCCTTGAGCGCCAAGCCCAGGTCAATGCGAGTACGCGTAGTGGGCTTAATCTGCGCGAAAACATGCTTGCGGTAGAGCGGCACCATGGTCTTGCATGGACACACTTTTACGTCCTTGCCCAGGCTGCGGCCCAGAGCCAGGAGTTCGTCATAAATCGGACGCAGAGGCTCCTTGGAACCCGAATACATGTTCTCCACAAATTCTTTAGCCTGTTTCAGATAAGTTTCCGGATTTCCGTCATCGCCTTTTCCCACGGAATGTTCGGCGATCCAACCTGCATAGTTCATTCCCAGGCCGTGCTCTGCCTTAAGCCATGCGCGGCGTTCCTTTTCTGTCGCCGGAGCTTCTTTCTTCACCAGCTTGAGCCATTCTTCCAGCGTCCGTCCGGTTCTCTGCTTTAGAGCAGCGAGCGAGTTCTGGTACATGGCAAGGCCGGGATGGACGTCATACGTGGAAGTTGTGCGTTGTTTCTTTGCGGCGGGCATAATCTTCTCCGGCGAAGCAGTTTACTACCGTTCGATCTATTGCGTCATTGGAGCGCTAGCAGAATATTTTCAATCATTTACATCGCATTGCGAATAAATCTTCTATTTCTCTGTCACCCAAAGCGCGTCTCGCGACTCAATGTCGATCAAGAGGCTTCCGGGAGCCTTTCATTACCCCGAACAGCTGAGGCCCAAATCCGTGAAAAAGATCAAACTCCCCCTCATGATTGCCCTTGCGCTTATTGGCGCTTTTACTCTTTACTCTGAACAAAAGCATGAATCACTTGCCCAGCAGGGCAAAAATATTTTCCGCAATGATACCTTTGGCGACCAGGACTTCTGGGGCGGCGCGCTCCAGTTGCACAAGGCCATTGAAGGCGGACAACACGGCGGCGTTGGGCCGGGTGTGTCTCCGGCGACAGCGTTGGCCGTCGGGCTCAAAGTCGATCAGGACGCGCTTCCGCCGGCGCTCGTCCAGCAAATCAAAGCAGGCAAGGTAGACCTCAACGATCCGGCGGTCACCTTGGCTTTGCTGAAATTGAATGCTGTCATCGGCGTCACGGGATTTTTCAATCCTGACGGCACTCTGAAATCCATGGGCATACAGTGCGCGCTCTGCCACTCCACGGTGGACAACGCATTCGCTCCGGGCATTGGCCATCGCCTGGACGGCTGGGCGAACCGCGATTTGAACGTTGGCGCAATAGTCGGCCTTTCTCCCAATCTGCAGCCTGTTGCCGACGTGCTGGGCGTGGATGTGGCAACCCGTAAAGACCGTGCTGAATAGCTGGGGGCCGGGCAAGTTTGACGCGGAGTTGTTTATGGATGGAAAAGCTTTTCGTCCCGACGGCAAATCTGCCGCGACGCTCATTCCGCCGGCGTTCGGGCTTGCCGGAGTGAACCTGCATACCTTTACCGGCTGGGGTTCGGTCCCTTATTGGAACGCCTTTGTCGCTAACCTGGAAATGCATGGCAAAGGCAACTTCTTTGATCCGCGACTGGACGACGCCGCGAAATTTCCTGTGGCCGCGCGCAACGGTTTCGGGCACGTCACCAATGCCGACGACCAGATCACATCCAAGCTGGCTGCTCTCCATTTCTATCAGCTCTCCCTTCCTGCTCCCGAGCCGCCGCGGGGCAGCTTTGATCGTGCGGCAGCGGCACGCGGCAAGCAACTCTTCAGCGGTAAAGCACAGTGCAGCAGCTGCCATGCGGAGCCG
>DASXIL010000265.1:0-7208 GCA_036497985.1 Candidatus Angelobacter sp.
TCCGCCGGGGCGGGCGCCAGCCGTTTACGCAGCAACTGGAGAAATTTGGTGACGCGGTGCAGGCGTTGCGAATCCATCCGCTCCTGCACATGCTGGGGATTAACTTCGGAAGCGGTTTCAATGTACTGCCAGAGCAAAAGCCGCATGTCATCGACTGCGCTCTTAAGTTCGCTGAGCATATCTACGTTGAGTTCAGCGGCGGGGACTGCCGGCTTGTCATTGGCGTTGGGAGGCTGCATGGCAAGCCAGTACAAATCTTCATGAACGGCAGTCAGGGCAGTCGTAAGTTCCTTAAGATGGGATACGAGTTCGGTAGAATCGGTATTTAAGCGGCGGTCAGGCATAATTTTTGGGGGCCCCTTTACTTCTACTTCTGTACTTCTGTAGTACGAGTATTAGTGTCTAGGATGCGCCTAACGTTGCAGAAATGCTGGTTACCCAAGGACATGCCCCAGACCTAAAGCCTGTATTTTCAGCAACTCTGGATTTATTGGGACAATGCCGGTGAGGCCACCAATGCCACTTATATGCAATTGTTTTCAATAGTATAGACAGCATTGCACCTGGAATGATGCGATTTTGGCGGCCAGATTCGTGTAGAAGAATAGTCCCAAACCGCAGAATGCGGTTGAACCATTGATATAACCCTTAGGTGAGCTTCTCAGCGGCCCAGTACCAAAACGGGAGAAAACCAGCATGTATTCGCGGCACATTTCTGTGCAATATCAATTGAATGGGAAGCTGGCCAAGTGCCCGATGAAGTGGCTCGACAATTTCTCCATGCGCAGTTTTACCAACGATTCCATCTTTGACGACACGCTTCCGATAGCCGACGGAGAGATGAGGATCGGGACCCGCGTACCGCTCGAACAACTGAAAGCAGCGATGGAAGATTGGTTTCGGAGAAAGAGCTATCTGGCCAAAGAGCAGGAGTTGGTGATTGAAGAAACCAAAACCTAACCAAAACCTAACCGCTGATTACACTGATTGCACGGATTTTCACTGATAGAACGGTGAGTTTTGTTTCTCCAATGATTTCAAGATGAGCTTTCATCGGTCTTTCATACTAACGAAAGAAAAAATTAAAAACTTGCCATTGATAACCGGGATCCCACAGATTTGATATATAGCCGGCATAGATGACGATGACAAGGATCGGGCAATCGTTGAAGAAACAAAATTGACCGTCCTTATCAGTGAAAATCCGTGCAATCAGTGTAATCAGCGGTCAGATTTTGGTTTTTGTCTTCGTCAGCATGGACGGCCGATGACAAGGCGCTCATCTTTAATCACTGAAGAAGTAAAACCCTCCGTCCTATCAGTGGAAAATCCATTTGATCAGTGTAATCAGCGGTAGGGTTTTAGTCTTCTGTCTTTGTCGGCGCAAAGATCGCTGGGAGGAAGATCAATGAGTGCTTTTTACTTCTTCCGCCGCGAGCTCCTTATCGGCCGTAACCTTGAACACAATGAGCACCTTATCGTCGTCATTCATGCTGGCGGTGGAATAGGCTGAGACCTCGGCCAATACTGAATCCACAATTCCCTGTGAGGTGCGTTCACGATTGCGGCGCACGCAGTCAGCCAGCCGCTTGGGGCCGTATTGATGCTTCTGCTCGTCAGAGATGTGCAGGATTCCGTCGGTGGAGCAGACGAGCACATCATCTTTTTCCAGCTTGACTGATCCGCGCGTGTAATCCACCTGCGGGAAAAGCCCAATCACGGTGCCGCCCTCTTCCAGCAATTTAATTTCACTGGTTTTGCCTCGCACCAGGATGGGAGGAACATGTCCGGCGTTCACGTATTGCAGAATGTTTTTTCTGGTATCCACCAGGCCCAGAAAAACACTGAGATGCTTGCCCGACTTGGTGTAGGTGTAGAGCATTTCATTGAGCGAAAAAGCCAGCACCTCAAGCGAGTGCAGATGCATGACCAGCGCGCGCAACGTTGCTTGAAGGTTGGCCATGATCAACGCTGAGGAAACGCCATGGCCTTCGACTTCAGCGCTTACCAGCAGCAAAGACTGCGGACCCAGGTTGATGAAGTCGTAATAATCGGCAGCAACGTCAAAGCAGAAATCGCTGAGCACGGCGATGTCATAGCCGGGGACCACGGGCGGAGCTTCCGGCAAGAGGCGGTGCTGGATGCTGCGCGCCAGCGAGAGTTCGCGCTCCATGCGCTGCTTCTCCATGGTGTCACGATGCATCTGCGCATTTTCCAGCGCCATGGCCATGTGTCCGGAGAGCTTGTTGAGGAAGCCTACGTCATCGGGGGAAAACTGGCCGCTTTGTGCGTTGAGCAACTGCAGCACGCCAACAATTTCACCGGAATGATGCTTGATGGGAATACTCAGCAGAGACTTGGTCCGGTAATTCAACCTCTGGTCAAGACTGGGATCGAAAGACTCAAGGCTGTAAGCGTCGTCTGTGTTTACCAGTTCTCCGGTTACGGCCACCTGTCCGGCGATCCCCTTGCCAAAGGGAATGCGGATTTCCTGATGGTCGAGCCCGGAAGCGGCAATCGACCATAACTCCTTACGCTTGTTGTCGGCCAAAAACACAGTGCCGCGCTCAGCCTTTACTTCCGTCCGCGCGATTTTCAGGATCAACTCCAGCAGCTCCGGAAGGTCCAGCGTGGAATTGAGCATCCGCGTGGCTTCGAACAGCAAAGAAAGCTGGTTAATGCGCTTGTCTTTTTCCTGCGTGGCCAGAACGTTATTTAGCTTCGCGGCGCTCATCTCCGAGTACAGCCGCCACCAAAGCAACAGATCTTCAGGGGCTTCAGAGGTGGTGTAAATGGCCAGCACGCCGGCGAGCTGACCGGCTGCCACCAGCGGATATCCAGAGATATGCGTTAATCCGGTCTGGCGGGAAAATTCCAAGTCGTCACCGCCAAAGGTGGAAAGCACAATATTTTCAATCGTGGTTTTGTTATGGGCGATCTTGCCTACTGCTCCGGCGCCTGCGGCAGCATAGTCGAGCCGATGCGTGGCGGCCGTGCCCTGAGCGTGCGTGAGATAGCAGGAGCCAGAAGATGCGTCCCAAAGCCAGAGCTCGGCGCGTGCCGCGTCAAAGTCACTGACCAGCATTTCCAGCACGCGGGCCGTAAGATCTTCGCCGGCGCGGCTGAGCGCTGCCACGGCGCTGGCAAACGCGTTCACGTAGTTCTTGCCCTGTATCTTTGTCTTTATCACGCTACTTTGCGCCTATCAAGACCGTTTCCCCGGATGGAAAACCGGAAAAAGGGCGAATACCTGTCCCAAGTTTACCGGGATTCCTGAAGATTCGCGGAAAGAGTGACGTTAGTTTATGAAGGAGGTACCCGGAATGTAAAGAAAAAGCAAGGGCTTGAGGAAACTACAGTACCTGTGGCTCGGGATGGTCCCCAATGGGTAGCAGCTCAGTCTACCTCTCGGGAAGCAGCCTCTGGAATCTTACATTCATGAAGGATGTTGTTGTTCGATTTGCGGCAATATCGGCGCTTCTTTCTCTCCGCGATAGACTTTTGTCGCTCCGCGCGCAATCCTGCGTAGCGGCAGTTCACCGCGATCATTGGCAAAGAATATTTCTCCCACTTTGTGGGTACGGTAGTACCAACGCTTGAGGATGGCCAGCTCCTGGCTGAAGCGCTGTGCCGACGAGCTTCCACTGGCCTCTAGCGATTCCAGGGCGGCCCGGATGCGGCTATCCAAGGTTTGGGCTGACAGTGACTCTGTCGATGCAGGCTGCAGTGGGTTATCGGGACCCGGAGCGGGCTGCTGGTTTTCTAACTTGAGATTTTCTGGTTCCTTGTTTTCTGATCTAACGCCTTCTGTTCCGACGCCTTCCGGTTCCATTGAAACTGCCACTGGCCCCAGCAACTCGCCTCTATGGAAACGAACCAGTGAAATGGATTTCGCTTCCACTGAAGGCTGGATGATGACCGCGTTCAAGCGGTCTAGACGTCCGCAGATATCGTCGCATGCGGAAAGAATGCCTTTGATTTTGGCGACTTTGGCATGCTGCGCCGCGGCGGCCTCAAAATCCAGATCGGCCGAGAGGCGCTCACGCTCTGCTTCCAACTCACGCAGCAGAGACTGGCCGCCGGAATCAAAATACTCCTGCACCCGCGCCACTTCCGCGGCGTAAGCTTCGTCTGTACAGCCCTTGAAGCATGGCGCCAGGCACATCTTCATTTCCGAGTAAACGCACCCGGGAAAACTGGGATCGGGATTCAGGTCAAAGGTGCAACGGCGCATCTTGAAGAGATCGAGCGAATCGTTGAGAAACTTGTCTGCCACGGCGCGCGCCCGGAATGGGCCATAGTAGATGGAACGTCCGCTGAGTTTGCCGATGCGCGTGGTGACATAAGCGCGTGGGTATTCATTTTCCAGATTCAAGCGGACCACAGGAGCGGGGCGCAGACGCAGGCGCTTCTGGTATGTGTCCGGAAACTCCTGCCGCAAGGTTTGATAGAGCAGCAGCACGGACTCAAAGTCTGATCCGGTGAGCGAATACTCGATGGTAGCGGTGCGCTCGCGCAAGTTCAGGCGCTTGGACTGCGATTCCGGCGGAGCCAGCAGCCTCTGCAGCCGCTTCCTGAGATTAGTGGTCTTACTAACGTATGGCTCGGCAGCCTCGTCGACGCCGCGAAGGGCAAACACCGCAGGCGTGGCGGGGAACTGGGCAAAGAAATCCGCCGGATGGCTGGGTGAGAACGAAATGGAATGCGTTAACAATTCCTGAGCACCTGCTCACAAACTACATCGACATATTCAGTCTGGCACAGGGCAATGCTGATGCGCATCAGGAATGTAAAGGGGTATGGAAGATTGTTTTCGCGTTTTCCAGAACCGGATTCCATCAGTTGCGGAAAACTCGCACCTGTTATCTGGCCGTCTTTGCAGGATGAGTTGATGTGTTGGTCATGATTTCCACGGCTTCCTCTGGAACTCTCGGTTCGCACTGTGAATTTGGTTGGAAAGCTCAGTCTGTCTCGTCCGCTCGGTCTTTTTTCTCACACCATCATCAGATGTCGTGCTCTCTTCTTCACAGCCTGTGTATGGGAAATTGCCAGTATTCATCGCGGCTGGCACGATATCCAAAGCTTCCACAGGCATCTGCTACTACTACTGTATTTATATAGATATAAGTATTTATATTCTTAGAAGAAATACGCGCTCGGCATTCAAGCAAATAACCGGAGTCGTTCTCCGCGAGGCTTCATTCCCATCCCGTACATATCTGTACGAAAAGAGAGGAGACCAGATTATGCTCTGGTTTTGTGAGTGTTCTGAAGTCCGGGCCCTTCATGGTACGGACACGGCACATGTCATGCAGTCGGGAGCGCATACGGTCGGTGATGCGATCACCCAGCGTTTCCTCGCGCGAGGCAGAGCGGGCGTCTTCTTCCTCGCGGGATTTCTTCAGGCGAGCGGATATTCCTGCACAAAGCGTTGCGCATCACGATGGGCGTTTCTGACCGAGAGAGAAATCTCATGCATCTCCAGGGTGAAATTGGATAGCGCACAGTTTTTGTAGCGGGCAGGGATGCCGGCTTTTTCCGGAAGCTGCCGGTTGCGAGCGGAGATGCGGCAATCACAGCGCGTCATGCGGCTGGCTTTGCCGGGAAACGCAACTTGCTTCCAGCCGGTACCGTCACATACGGGGCAAGCCGCTTCCGGCTGCGATTGATGCTGCGTTGCCATGATCAGGGAATATCTCCGTTAAGAAAATACCATCATTCGCACAGTTAGGGTGAGCATCCGCAGAGAAGGAATTCTATTTGTGCACAGGATTTACACAGGTGATGCACTGTCTTGCGGGCGACCTTTCCGGGCACAAACAAAACCGGCGGCCCATGAGAGAGGCCGCCGTGATTTTGCTGTCTCCTGTTAGTCTGCCGCGTGTTCCTTGGAAGGCGCAATCTGCTTTCCGCCTTCAGGGAAGATATCGAACACATAATCATGTGCCGCCAGTGCTGCCGGGCTCAGGGCGCCTGCCTGGACGCGTTTGGCAGCCTCTTCACGCGTCAGGTCAAAGATGGCTTCCAGCATCTGCTTGCCGTCGGCCTTGTTCGCCTGGCCGACCACGAAGAGAACGCGCGCGCTGTGCTGGATGTAGCGCGGAGAAGGCAGCTGCTTCATTAGCATTTCCATGATCAGATTGGCTTTCTCGCGGTCAAAGCGTCCACGCTCGCCGCGGCGGTCCTGCTCGGCAAAGAATGCCTGCGTCCACTCATTGTGATATTTCCAGAGTTTGTCGAACAGGTCTTTGGTGAAGCGCGTGCCGGCCTTTACATGGTCGGCGTTCTCTGCCGGCTCAACGCCGTCTTCGGTCATCGCCGGACGCTTGAGGTAGCCATCTTTGGTGATGACGGCCTGATGGCGCAGCAAAGTCCAGAGCCACGAGACGTCAATGCGATATGTAGCCAGGTCGTTCATGAAGCGTAGCTTGAGTTCGTAATCATCGATAGCGGCGGCAAAGTTGCCATTGAGGATCTGAAAGCCATAATTCGCCGCCATATAAAACGCGTGCTGGATGCGCTCAATGGTGATCTCACCCTTGGGAATGCTGTAGATCGCTTCCCAGCGGTCGGGTGAGAGCAGCTTCTCCGGCGTATCGAGTGATTCTTTGGTGATGACCTGCGGCGTGATCTTGCCCTGAAGATTCAGCAGGCCGCGCGACTCCAGCACGCTACGTTCGGCGTCACTCAGGCCGCTGGTGGCCGTGGGCACTGCCTGGTCTTTTACCTTGACCGTGTCTTTGGGTGCGTCAAGGATTGACTGAAGCTGTTCAACCTTCGCTTGCAACGGCGCATTGCCTGCGGCTACGTAATCTTTTTCCGGGCTGGCGACCCAGCTCTGCCGGTAAACGTCATAGAGGTGGCCTTTGACGCGTTTCGCCAGAATGTCATCGAGCGTTGGTTGATGATTGCTTGTCAGCGGCTCGTCGGGGACAAAGATTAGCCCGAGCGTCCGTTCGCGCAGCTTGTCGATGACCATGGCACGCAATGCGAGCGGGTTGTAGCGAGAACGGCCGTAAGGATCGCCAGCCTGGTAAATCATTACCGCAGCCATGCCGCCGATAGGCGCGGCATTTTCCAGTTCGCCATTTTTCATGCTGCCCATCAGCATCATGAGCGCGTTGAAACGCTGGTAGGCAATCATGTTGGGTGACGCCATGCCAATCGACTGCGGATCAGGATAGACGCCCTGCGGATCGTCTTTCCAC
>DASXIL010000266.1:0-4156 GCA_036497985.1 Candidatus Angelobacter sp.
GGCGTGATTGATCGCCTTGCGATGCGGCGCCAGCGCCGTTCACCAGGCCATCAATCACGCCCTGGTCCACGCCACGCCATAGAACGACAGTGGAAAGCGCCAGCAGCGGCTTGACGAAGATCGCGCCATAGCCTTCGTCAACGTAGTACTTATGCAGGACCATCATGTAAATGCCGTGCATCTTTGAGGTGATTCGATCGGGCAGCCCTGGGTTCTTGTAGTAAAAGAGATAAGCAAAGAACAATCCGATTAGGGCAGCTGCGACGGATGTCCCGGCAAGGAGCCATTCTTCGGCGGTGTTTTCCGGCGTGGCGTCACCAGCGTGGGATGTAGTGGCATCGTGGTCAGAGACTGCCTCACCCGCGACGGCCGGCGCCGATTGCATTACCGGAGCTAGAAAATGCTCAATCCTATTGCTGCCACCCATGAATTGCGGCCAGCCAACCCAACCGCCAACCACCGAAAGGGCAGCAAGAATCACCAGCGGAGCAAGCATCACCCAGGGCGATTCATGCACGCCACCGTGCCCGTGGGACTGGTCGTCAGCGTGACCGTGCGAGTGCGAAGCCGCGCCGTGCGCGGCTTGTGCTGGAGCATGTGCGGAATGCGCCTCTTCGCCCAGGTCGACCGATCCCAGCTTGAGTTCGCCAAAGAAAGTCATGAACCACATGCGGAACATATAAAAGGAGGTGAGCCCGGCTGTGAGGACGCCGATGGCCCAAATCACCGGGCCGCCATAAGGACTGTGAAAGACCGCGCCGAGAATTTCGTCTTTGCTGAAAAAGCCGGCGAATGGCGGGATTCCAGCAATTGCAATGGTAGCGATGGTAACCACCCAGAACGTAACTGGAATCAGCTTGCGCAGGCCGCCCATGCGGCGCATGTCCTGCTCACCGCCAACGGCATGAATCACAGAGCCCGCGCCCAGGAAGAGCAGCGCCTTGAAGAATGCGTGCGTCATCAGGTGGAAGATTCCGGCGGAGTAGGCCGCGACGCCGCAGGCCAGAAACATATATCCCAGCTGCGAGACGGTTGAGTAAGCCAGAACGCGCTTAATGTCTGTCTGCGCCATGCCCATGGTGGCGGCAAAGATCGCGGTGATGCAGCCGATGATGGCAACAATCTGAAGCGCATGCGGCGCAAGGTTAAAGATGGCATGCGAGCGGGCAATCATGTAAATACCCGCCGTGACCATGGTTGCAGCATGGATCAGCGCTGAGACCGGCGTTGGGCCTTCCATGGCGTCCGGGAGCCAGACGTAAAGAGGAACCTGCGCTGACTTGCCCGTAGCGCCAAACATCAGGCAGAGCGCGATGGCGGTAAAGACGCCCCAGCCGGCTTCAGGAGAGAAGTGTCCTTGAGCGATTTTGCCGAACACTGCGTCATAGTTCAGCGAGCCAAAATGCTGGATGATCAGGAACATCCCAATCAAGAACGCAAAGTCGCCAATGCGGTTAACGATGAAAGCCTTCTTGCCCGCGTCGGCGGCGGAGTCCTTGAGGAAGAAAAAGCCGATCAGCAGGTACGACGCGAGGCCTACGCCCTCCCAGCCCACGAACATCAGCAGATAGTTGTTCGCCAGCACCAGCGTGAGCATGAAGAACATGAAAAGGTTCAGGTAAGAAAAGAAGCGATAGTAGCCGCCTTCATGCGCCATGTAGCCGACAGAGTAAATGTGAATCAGAAACCCGACGCCGGTGACAATTAGGACCATGATCATGGAAAGCTGGTCGAGATAAAAACCAAAGGGCGCGGAGAAAGTTCCCGCGGTAATCCAAGTGGCAAGCGTCTCAATGTGGGGTAGCGTAACGCCGCTACCCGGCCACACAGTCCAGACGGCCCAAGCTGCCCAGCCGAATGACGCTGCAGTAAAGAGCAGGGCAACGGCGCTGACCATCGCGTTCTTGAAGCGACGGCCGAGCAGGCCATTGATGGCCGCGCCTATCAGCGGAAGCACCGGAATTACCCACAGATGTAAGTTCTTGGTCATAATTTCAGCAGGTTCACGCGATCAACGTTCAGGGTCTCACGGGTACGGAAAACAGAAATAATAATCGCCAACCCGACGGCAGCTTCCGCCGCGGCCACAACCATTACAAAAAATACAAATACCTGGCCGCTCAGCGGCACGATGGATTTATCCGCCACAGGATGAGTGTTCCAGTAATTAGCAAAAGCCACAAAGCTCAGGTTCACGGCGTTGAGCATCAGCTCAATCGACATAAAAATGGTGATGATATTGCGCTTGAGCAGAAACCCCAGCACGCCCAGCGAAAACAGAATACCGCTCAGAATCAGATACCAGGAAAGTGGGACCATTTAGTTCTCCCTCTTTCCCAGCACCACCGCGCCCATAATGGCGATGAGGATCAGCACTGAGGTGATTTCAAAGGGCAATAAAAAGTCGCGAAACAACAAGTGGGCGATGTTGTGGGTTTCGCCAAAGTTGCTGGAACTGATGCTGACGGTGCCCAGCTTTCCGCTGCCGCTCACCAGCATCCAACCCACGGTGCCTGCCAAAACAATGACGCCCGGTACGCCGACAAAAAGCGCCATCCGGCTGCCGCGCGTTCGCTCTTCTGCTCCGGCATTCAGCAGCATGATCACAAAAACAAACAGCACCATAATGGCGCCGGCATAAACAATCACCTGAATGGCCGCCACAAATTCCGCGCCGAGCAGAAGATAGATCAGCGCCAGCGAAGCCATCACTACAACCAGTGACAGAGCGCTATTGATGGGGTGCCGCTGCACCAGCAAGTTGATGGCGCCGGCCACGCAGATCAGACCAAAAACGATGAATAGAACCTGATGGACCATCCGGTTATGCCCCCCACGCCACAATCAGGCTGGTGACAATAATGTTGGCAATGGCCAGCGGCAGAAGAAACTTCCAGCCGAAGGCCATGAGCTGGTCATAGCGGAAGCGCGGCAGCGTGCCGCGAATCCATATGTAAAGAAAGATGAAAAAGAAAACTTTGGCCGCGAAATAAACCACCGGCAGCAGCGCCTGGGCCAGCGGCGGAAGAAATCCAAGGTGCGGGCCGTGCCATCCGCCAAAGAACAGCAAGCTGGCCAGACACGCCACAGTGAACATGTTCACGTATTCGGCCATAAAGAACATCGCGAATTTCATGGAACTGTATTCGGTATGGTATCCGGCGACGAGTTCGGTTTCAGCTTCCGGCATATCAAACGGAATGCGGTTGGTCTCAGCGTAAGCCGCCAGCAGATAAATAAAAAAGCCGACGATCTGAGGAAAGATGAACCAGTGCGGAACATGCGTGTCATGTCCGCCCAGAACCCAGTTGCCACTCTGGCTGGATACGATCTCACGCAGGCTCAAACTGCCGGAGAGCAGCAGAATGCCAACCAGAGAGAGCCCGAGTGCAAGCTCGTAACTGATCATCTGAGCGCTGGCGCGGAGTGAACCGAGCAGGGAATACTTGCTGTTCGACGACCACCCTGCCAGCGCGACTCCATAAACGCCGATCGAAGTCACGCCAAGGATGATGAGCAGACCAATATTGATGTCGCTGATGGCGCCGCTGGAGCTCACCATCCCGCTGATCTGCAACGCGGTGGTATGCCCCGCGATCGTAATGGTCTCGCCGAAAGGAATCACGGCGATGGAAATTAGCGACATCACCAGCGCCAGCATGGGCGCAAGAATGAACAGGCCCTTGTGGACGTAGTCCGGGAGCAAGTCTTCCTTCAGGATGAATTTCACCCCGTCGGCAAGGGGTTGCAGCAGGCCGAACGGGCCCACACGCGTGGGTCCCCAACGGTTCTGGATGCGGCCAATCAGCTTGCGCTCCAGCCATGTGGTATAGGCCACGCCCGTGAGCATGATGAAGACCACCAGCGCGATCTTAATTACGGCAGCGATAATAAAAGTTTTTGTATCCACGGTCCCTATACAGAGCCGCCGGCGCGGCGACTAATTGCTAATTGCCAGATGCTAATTGCTATCAATCCGCCATCACTTCCTTGTCCGCTGGCGTGCGGCGATTTTCAATCACGTTGTTAAGAATCTTCGAATAACGTCCCAGCGTTCCTGATGTAAACAGCGTGTCATTGGCGGGAACGATTTGAACCAATCCATCGCCTGCGCCTGCGCCTGCGTTGCTCCGCTCGGCGGCGAGCATGTGCTGAT
>DASXIL010000267.1:0-2952 GCA_036497985.1 Candidatus Angelobacter sp.
CCGGCTTCCGCTAAACTGGTTATTATCGAATGAAACCTGTTATCGCCAAATTTCTTACCTCCGCTGCAGATCCCAAATTCTTTCCCCCTGAAGGTCCGCCGGAATTTGCATTTCTCGGCCGGTCCAATGTCGGCAAATCCAGCTTGATCAATTCCCTGCTGGGCCAGAAGATGGCGCATGTCAGCTCCACTCCAGGCCGCACGCGTACTATCAACTTCTTTGGCCTTTATGCCAAGCCCAACCAGCCGCATCCGGAAAGCCTGTTGGTTGATCTGCCCGGCTATGGCTATGCCAAGCTCTCAAAAGAAATTTCCGCTGAGTGGCCTAAGTTCATTGAGCCGTATTTGCAGGAGCGTGAGACGCTGGCGCTGTCCGTCGTCTTGATTGACTCCAACATTCCCGCGCAGCCGCCGGATCGCCATCTCATCGATTTTCTGCGCAGCGTCGGACGCGATTTTCTGGTCGTCGCCACCAAGGCTGACAAGCTTTCCGGCAACAAGTTGCGCAGCGCGCTGGCCACGCTGGCGCGCGATCACGGCATTGACACTTTGCTTCCCTACTCGGCCAAAACCGGCGATGGACGTACCGAACTCTGGCGCGAAATCAGGTCGCGGATCGACAACGCGGCGAGCCACTAATCCATGGACCCTTTCGCGCGCAAGATGGTTTACGGCTCATTTGTTTATGGCGGCATGTTGTTGGTAATGTTTGCCGTGCTCACGGTTGTTTACCTGCACACGCGCCCACGCTGCTCTGATCGCGTGGTGGCGGAATCAACTGATCAGACCGGGCAATGGACCGCCGCCGTGATGGAACGGCGTTGCGGCGTTGAAGCGCCATTCTTTACCCACGTGAATCTTCGTCCTGCGGGAAAGGATGTAAACAGAGGATTTTTCTCCGGCTCGGCAACAGAAGGCGAGGTCTTTGTACTGGAACAGGACGCCGCGGGCGCGGGCGCTACGCTGCATTGGACATCGCCCATGTCACTCACCGTCTTATGCCCGCGCTGTAGCGCCGGTCTGGTAAGAAAGCACGACGGACGTTGGAGCAACGTCGTCATCGAATACGATCTGCCAAAGCGCTAGCATGTCAGCGCTGCGAAATTGAATTCTTTCCGGGCTGAAAATCCAACGTCGAGATGCCAGCATCGCAGCGTCTCGCACTTCTCGCTCGGGCATTGCCTTTGCCCAAATACGGCTTACCGAACACCAACAACGAATTTCCCATTTACCAAATTACTCAATTACCAAATGCTTTCAGCGGCTTCCTGCCCTGCTTGCGCCTGAATGCTGTTGCAACCACTGCGCCAGCTCCGTTTGCAATCGCGGACGCCGCTTCACGCAGCCCTCAATATCTTCACGCGATTGCTTCAGCGCCCGCTCCGCTGAAGGCACTTTGTGCTCGGTGAAGAATTGCTGGACATCGTCGTTCATCTCCGCGCTGCAGAATTTTCTTGTCGAGCCCACAATCTCCGTCCCGCTTGACATGGTGATTTTCTTTTCCACCGCGGGCCAGTGCGTTTTCACCCACTCCCAGGCGGTTTTCTGATTGTCGGAGTTGCTCAGCACCCGGGCTATCAGGCCCGCCGCATCCTGGTTGCGGACTTCATCGGACACGGCAAGCTCCATCACCTTCTCCACAATTTTGGGATCGCGAAATTCAGAGAGTGCTCCGCCCACGTTGTAAAACTGCTCCGGAGCGCGCATGTGCCTCATCGCGCTCACATACTGCTGGAACAACTCTTCATTGCCAAAGCGCGCTGCCACTCCCAGCACATCTTTGGCGATGCTGGCGTCCACGGAATTCGGGTCTTTCAGGTACTGTTGGGCCAGGGCGGTGGCCTGCCGGATTGTATCCGGGTCCTCTCCAATCATGCCGAGAATATGAATCAGGTTGCTGCGCAAAGTGTGTACATCAGCGCTTTCATTAGCGCTCGGCGTCCAGCCGATCTTGGCCATCATTGGCGCGAAGTTGGAGCGCACCCACACGCGAAACGATGTTGCATCGGCGCCGGCGAGTAAATAGCTGTTCACATAATCCAGCGTTGGCAAATAGCTTTCCACAACCTCGCGCTGCGCGTCCTGGTTCATGGCGGAAATCAAATCCAGGTAGGTTGCCATGCTTTGCTGTCCGGAGCCGACGAGCGCGGCCTGGTCGCGCAAAAGTGAAATACGCTCCGCCGTCGTTAGTTCCGTGCCGGCCATGGCAATCAGCTTCTGCAAGTCAGCCTTGTCATACTGTGTGCGGTAATAACCAGCGGCGCTTCCATTCACAAAGACCCACGGTGAACATCCGGCAAGCGGCAATGTCTGCTCTTTTTGGCTTAGGATCTGGCAGAACGGCTTTGCCGCGCCTGACTTTACGCAAAGCGGCGCCATCCATATCTGTTCCTTTTTCGGCGCATTCGCAGGATCAGCCCAGAAGCGCTGCTGTGACACGGTGACTTGCGTGGTTGGATTTGGCTTGATCGGCCCGCGTCGTGACCGCTTGCCCTTGCGCACTACCGGCGCTTTCTGCGCCTGTGGATTCAGGCAAGCCGACTTCACCGTCAACAGCGGCTCGCCGGCCTGGTCGATAAATGTGGGCATGATCTTGTCCACAGGACGCCCTGAAGCCGCGCTCAGCGCCGTCCAGAAATCTTCTGCCGTGGCATTTCCGTACAGGAACCTGCGCAGGTACACATTCACGCCGCGACGGAAAACATCTGGACTCACATAAGCTTCCACCATGCGCAGCACCGCCGCTGCTTTTTCATAGGAAATAGGATCGAAGAGTTCATTGATTTCCTCGGGCGTCTCTGCCTTCGCACGGATCGGATGTGTGTTCACCAGCGCATCCAGCGTAAGGGCCGTGTCCGTGGCCTGCACCGCATCCAGGTTCGCGTTCCACTCAGGATGCAGCGCCTGCGATGGCTTGAGCGCCATCCAGGTGGCAAATCCTTCATTCAACCAG
>DASXIL010000268.1:0-8529 GCA_036497985.1 Candidatus Angelobacter sp.
CATTTATGAAACACCCAACCGACCAGAAAGAGCGCAACGAAGACAAGAAAAAGCCGGAGAAAGAAAATCCTTCACATGGGATCGATCCGGAACAGAAAGAGCCGGAAATGGAAGTTGACCAGGACCCCGGCGAGCGGCAAAAGGAAAATCAGAACCAGAAGAAAGACGATTCACTGGCGGCCTAAAAAATTCTGACAGGGCTTGGGCGGATCAATACGCTCCCTGCTGTTCAAAGATCTTCCGCGGATTCGTGATCAGCATCGTCTGCAATTGCTCGTCGGTCACGCCTTTCTGCTTCAGCGCGGGGATTACATCGTTATGGATATGCAGGTAATTCCAACGCGGCAACATCATGGGCAACGGACGTTCCGGCAGCCAGTGGTTGTAACACGCCGCATCGTGTGAGAGCACCATTTTTCCCGCATGGCCGCGCCGGCACATCGCCGCAACGGTATTGACGCGGTCTTCAAAAGAGAGAATCGTATCAATGCCAAAGCGGTCCATGCCGATGTATGAACCGTTGCCAACAAGTTCTTCCAGATAGCCCAGGTCGGCGGTGTCGCCGGAGTGGCCGATCACCACGCGCGACAAGTCAACGCCTTCCTCGCGAAAAATTCTCTGCTGGTCCAGTCCCACGCGCCGCCCGGCATGGGTATGCGTGGAGATAGGCACGCCAGTCTTGCGGTGCGCCTGCGCCGTGGCACGCAGAATTCGCTCAACGTCTTTGGTCACCCCGTGTTCGTCGGTAGCGCACTTCAGGATGCCGGCTTTCACCCCCGTATCGGCGATCCCTTCATTGATATCGCGCACAAACATATCCACAATCAGTTCCGGCCCGCCCAGCACCGTGCCCGGTCCGCGAAAATGAAAGTAAAGCGGTGCATCGTGATACGTATAAATTCCTGTGGCGACAATGATGTTGATTTTTGTCTGCTGCGCGATCTGCTTGATCCTGGGCAGATAGCGTCCCAGGCCGATCACCGTGAGATCGACAATCGTGTCCACGCCCCTGGCCTTCAGTTCGTTCAGCCGAGTTACGGCGTCAGCAACCCGCTGCTCTTCGCTTCCCCACTCTTCCGGATAATTCTGGAGTATCTCCGTATCAAGCACGAATACGTGCTCGTGCATCAGCGTGGTGCCAAGCTGCGACGAGTCAATGGGACCGCGGACCGTCTGGACCTGTGCCATGGTGAGTTCCTTCGAAAGGGATTGTATACGCCGTCGGCATCAGAATTTTAATGTCTGAAGAATGATCAAATTTGGTGAGCGCGAAAGGAATCGAACCTTCAACCTACTGAGGTGCAATTGAAGATTTATCGACAGTTATCAAGCAACGTACGCAGGTTTTGACGGTTTAGATCTGAACAGTAGCAAGATACCCGCTACGTAAATTGCATTGCTGAGCCACTCCGGCGAGGCGATGACGATGCTACTGACTAGCCCCCATGAAACAATGCTCTCCGACAACATGATGCTTAGCAGTTGAGCAGCAGCCCACGTCTTAGCTGAGGCACTTGGGTTACTCCCCTTTGCACTTGAACTCGCACGATTGAGTAGCTTCCGCCGGACCAAGAATCCACTGAAAGCTGACCAGGTAGCGACGCTGAGCAACGCCCCGTGCCGCCAATCAAGACTCCCTTCGAAAGGTTTCCTTCTGAATCCGCCAAACACTATACAAACAATTGCGAAGGCCAAAGCAACTCCCCAGACCCATTGGACCTGTCTGAGGGAAAGCGGCGTGGTGGTCATAGGCATTTCCTCCTTTACTTTACACAGACTCAGTGGCGAGTGAAATTGCGATATTTCGTCAATTGAATTGTGGATAGAGAGGGGCAAGATTTAGACGCAACGAGCGTTCTAACGACTTCAGGCATAATTCCCGCATGAATGAAGCCCAGATGTTCAGGGTGTCACAGGAGTCTCTCACATGAGCACGCCACTCGAAGCTGTACAGCCCCTACAGAAGCAACAGATGTTCCTGAGCAGTCGTGTCGGGTACGCCGCCATGACCGTCGCTCGCTACTTTCTTGGCCTCGCCATGATGCCCTATGCTATCGACAAACTCCACCTGCAAATGCTCCTTGGGTTGTTCGAGCTTATTCCCGCACTGCTGCTCCTGAACGTCCGGACCCGGCGTCTCGGCGCCCTATTCATGTTCCCGGTTTTACTCAATGTTGTCCTCATCAACTTCGCTCTCGATATAGGGCGCGACACGAAAATCATCAGCTCCGTGTTTCTAGCCATCAACGTTTTCCTAGTCCTTTACGATGGTCCGGTTTACCTCAACCTGTTCAAGCGCCTCGTCGTGTCGCCTGCGCCGATTGGCAGCCGGGGACTCCGCCTTCCCGCGAAGATCGCGAGCAGTACCATCGTGGTCGTCGGAATCGTTTTCTCCGCCTTCGCAATAGGTTTCAGCATTGTCCACTTCCAAATACCCGTAGCCGACTTCACCGGTATGCCCCAAATCAATGGCAGCGGCACCTGGAAGGTCGAGTCCCTTTCCATCGCGGGGCGCTCTGTCACCCCGGATCCCGACTCGTCATTTTTCTTCGACGTCTTCAATACCTGCGAATACGGGACTATTCGCCATGCTTCTTTCGGCACCTTCGAAGCCAGCAAATCCCGCCACACATTCCAAATCAAACGGATCCGATTGGAGGGCTCCGCCTCGGCTATCGAGGGAACCTACCAGCTTCAGGGCGACCGGCTGCTGCTCAGCGGCACACGCGACAACGTGCCACTCTCCATCACCCTTAAGCGGGTCTATCCAAATACCGGCTGGTAACTACTATTAACAGGCGATTACACTCAGAAGCCCGTCAATGAGTGAATCGCGATGATACGCCAACAACTGCATAATTTCCGAGTGGCCGGCCATCCACTCGGAACTGCCGTCGCACCATCGACAAAAGCAAGTTCCTGACCTGGCAGATCGAGATCTGCCAGGATATGGAGCCTGCTCTTTTTTTATTGAATCTACGGTGGATTTTCGCGATTCAGAGTGGGCCGCCTAAGGAGTGCGTAACATCGCGTACTCACTTGGTCGTGTCCACCATCGGAATCATCGAGGAGAGCTGCAGATTGATCATAAGGTCAATATGGCGGTCGATCTGATACCACAATGCAGTCTTCTTGGCGGATATGACTTTCTCAAAAACGGGAACATACCTCAGCCGCAGTGCGAGCAATTGCTGGTCAACAACCTCTGCTCTCTTCATGTAATCCTGCGCCTGCGCATCAGTCATGGTGTTGTAATTCGCGGCGTAGTCCTTGATTAACGCCCAGCGTTCGTCGTTGGGTTTGATGGCCTCTTTTCTGTATTGATCGAAGACAGGCCAGAACTTGGTAGCTTCGTCGGCCGTAAGGGTCATATTCCGCGCCATGAGTTCCTTGCGGTTCGCACGCAGGTTTGCGCGAAGCATCTCAACGTCCTTGTCGTTGATTGAGTTCGGTTGCGCCTCGGCGCCGGAAGCGCTCTGCGAAGAGGGCTGCGCTGCCTGACCAAACAACGATACGTTGCACAGGAGCACTACAGCGACGGCCATCAGAACAGTTATGACACCCTTTTTCATCGTTGGACTCCTGCGTTGTAAGTGACGTTTCAGCACCCCAGGCTGACATGGCTTTGTTCACATGGAGCCTTTACTTATGTCGAGCAATCGCTGCTGATATTTACTTCATGCGCTTCCTCTTCAGGAGACTCCCGGTTCCCAAAAATAACAAACCAGTTAGCCCTAGCAGTGGCAGTGGAGACGCGGTATTCGGAAGTTCCGTGGTCGGCTCGGCGGCCGCCACCACCTGCGGCTCCGGCTCGATGGAGCCGGTCAGATGCACTGTGGCTACGCTCGTGGCTGAACCGCCGCAGATATTCGTAGCCGTGATCTTGTAGGTATGGGTTTCATCCACAGGCCCGGGACTGTCTTTCTCCGGCGATATCTGAATGGTCGGGCTTCCACCCGCGCCGGTAACCACACCGAGAGGGTCGATCTTGACGGAATCCGCGTTTGTGGCCGTCCACTTAAGTTCCGTGGTGCCCTGCTCCTGGACCTTGTCCCCTACCTTCACATAGCGCTGCTCGGAGGTCGTCGGTGACAAAGAGGCCTTGACAGTGTTATCAACGTTCACTGTGGCTTCCGAATTCACGATCCCGCCCGGCCCTGCGGCATGAAACTCATATTTGGTGGTCTGGAGCGGACGCTGCTCCACGGCGCCGGCCACTGCATACGCCAGCGGTGTTTCATTGGCTTTGATAATCGTGTGCGCGGCATCGGTTGAATCCCAGCTCACCTTGACCGGCTCATTGCATTGGACGTCAGTATGGTCCACCGCCAGTTTACTTTTCACCGGCGCCACAGCGATGGTGGCCGTGGCGGTGCCGGCCTCAAAACGTCTCAGGTGGCTTAGCTTTGCTCCCTCCGGCCAGTTTTTGTAAATAAGCTGTTGATCGGGCGGATACGTGGCGTAAATGATCAGCCGCTGGTTTTCCTTTACCTCCACTGTTCCCGCCCAAATTTCTTTTTCTGTCTTGTTCTCAAGGACGTGGACTTGCTGCTTTCCTGCCGGCACGATGAGCGCCTGGTCGCCAAAGATGTGGTTGTTCATTTCGTCCACGTGCCCGACGAAGAACTCAGGCGTGGTGCCGTTCAGGAATACCAGGGCATCTCCGCGAATGCGTTCAATCTGGATCCGTCCCCAGGGACCGGAAACAGGTTCTCCTGCGGGTTTCAAGTTTGCGGTGATTTCCGAACGCTCTCCCGCCACCACGTTGATGTCATGCCTCTCAGGCTTGTAGCCGTAGTTGTAAACCATGATCTTGTGTGGGCCGGTCGGGAGTTTCAGGGTGCTGCTGCGATGGCTGGTGGCTTTATCGTCCACCCAGATGTAGGCCTCTTCCGGACTCACATTCACGCGTATCTGGCCAGTGTCTGGAGGCTTTTCTGAAGGGGTGTCGGATTGTGCATTTCCCGGTAGCGAAAGATTTGTGCCGGCAAGTGTAAGCAAACTGATGGCAAGAGCACGACTCATCTGTACTTTCATAACTTCTCCTTGTTTCACTTCCCATGCCGCACACCAACCACCAGCGGCCGGACGCTTAAAAGAGCCTCATCGGGGTGGTGCAGCCCTTGGAGGCGCAATCTGATTTGGTTCCATTTACTTCAATTGTGGAAGCACTCCTTGCAAAATCTGCTGCTTTTGCAGCGAGCGGAAGCCCTGCAATGACTTGAATTGCTCGACCGAGAGCAGCCCTTTCAGTTTTGAGTCCGATTGCTTCTGCACTGTTTTGGTCTGGTCCAGTTTCTGCGCGTTGCTCAGCCCGGCCGTGCTTTGAATGGCCTGAAGCTTGGGCATTTCTTTCTCTAGGATGGGCAAGACCTGCTGTATTTGCTGCGGGGAGAGGTGCAACTTCTGCGTTAGGGCAGCGAGACTATCCATGCCTCCCAGATTTTGTGCCTGCTTTGCCAGGCCGCCAACGTCCTGCGACGCCAAGGCCGTTGCGCAAGAAAAACAGAGAACCGCAAGTTTAAGAATGAACTGTTTCATCTTCATTCACCTGGTTTCCCATTAAGCGCGATGCTGCATGCCGCTTCAACTGGCAGAACTGGCAGGCTAGATAGACTGTCGCGCAAGAAGCAATGCTGTGTCCCGCTTTACTGCGGAGGTCGTGATGGCGGAGGCTGTGAACCTTTTTCCGGCTGGCCCGAGGACGAATTGTCCGGCGGCACTGAATCTCCTTCCGAGGTATGGCCTGGAGGCAACGTCAGCGGCGCGGTCAACTTGAAATCCAGGATGGTCTCTGCCGGAATAACGATATCGCGTTTTCCGGTCATGGTGGCTCCGGCAGTGCCGGCGCCTGCGCCCGCTACCGCACCAATGGCCGCCCCCTTCCCCCCTCCCGCGAGTCCGCCAATAAGCGCACCGGCTGCGCCGCCTCCACCGATCATCGCCGCGCTGCGCTTGCCGCGGCTTTTGGATTGCTGCATCGCGTGGTTAGTTACGATCTGATACGGTTTGCCTTGGAGGGTCAGGGATGTTAACTGCAGGATCAGGCCGCCTTCTCCTTTGATGCGTCCCGCAGACTCTGACTTTAGTATGACGCCTTTGACAGGCGCACCCTTCGGTATAACAACTTCATTCCCTGAGAGCACCGGCTTGGCTAGTGACGCTTCGAATTCCTGGTTGCCCTTTGAGTCGTTTGTGCTGATGGCGCTCGTAGTGCGGATGCTGAGAGCCGTTCCCTTCGCTAGCACGATCGGCGTGGGCGTGGGCGTCGGCGTTGGAGTAGGTGTGGGTGTAGGAGTGTCGGTGGGTGTGCTCTGAGATTCACTCACCGGAGAGGCTTCAGACCTGGGCTTCAGCGCCGGTTTGGGCTCCGGTTTTTGTACAGCATCGGATTGAGGCGATGGTTGGGCAGCAGTGTCATTGGACGGGGTGGGGCTGGCCGCCTGCTGATTGGCCGCGCTTTGTTTTTCGCTGGCTTTATCAGTCCGGCAGCCCAGGGCAAGCACCATCATGGTTATGAGGACGCTCAGCAGGATCTTTGTACGCATGGCTATTCTCCAGTCGAAGGCGCATTTCAGTCCATGGCAGCAGAGCGCTATGGAGTCCCGGTTGCCGCGTCCCTGATTGGTGGTGTATCCGCCAGGTCATTCGCAACGGCAAATGAAGAGATGTCTGAAAGCCCTTGACTCTCCAATAACAGAAGATAGGGGTTGAACGCTGCTGTGAGTTTTGTCAGATGACGCAAAAATGCATCTGCCGGGCCCCCAGCACTGGCGGACCTTCAAATTCTCCATCATTTTTCGTCACGCGGGATCATCAGGCGCCTGTGGATGGGCAAGCCTATCGTCCAATGGGCAAGGCTAAGTTAGCCTGGCAATATATGGTTTTTTACTGCAAATCGAATCAACTCGGCATTGCTGTGGATACCGAACGTTTCCATGATGCGATATTTATGAAATGCGACTGTGCGCGGTGTGAGCCCTAAAACCGCGGCCACCTCTTTCATGAGGCGGCCTTCCGCCAGCAATTGCAAAACTTCAACCTGGCGTGGGGTCAGTTTCTTTGCCGGCCCTTTAGGAGCAGGGGAACGAATGAATGACTCTTCCATCGCTTGTTTGATGAGCGGAGTCACATACGTCCCTCCGCGCAATGTCTCGTGAAGTGCCTTCAACAATTCAGATCCGGCAGAACTTTTCAGCAAGTAAGCTGATGCTCCTTGCCGAAGCGCTTCGGATGCCAGATCACCATCTTCGTTCATGGTTACATAGATGATTTTGGTCTTTGGTATGATTTGCTTCAGCCGCTGACCGGCTGCCAGGCCATTCAGGCGCGGCATGCCGATGTCAATAATAACAACGCTCGGCTTTAACAGTGGTGCTGTCTCCAAAAGCGCCAATCCGTCCGCCACGGTACCCACAATTTCATAGTTGTGTTCCAGAAGTTTTCGAAAAGCGTCGACTATCATCGTATGATCATCCGCGATGAGTATCGTTGGCTTCTGCATTGGCTCCCCCTTTTATGTTCGATCCCCCAAGATCTCGCACGGTTAGGGCAACGTTGATATGTTACGCCCATTACTAATTCGTTTACAGTCACGCCATCATCGCCAGAGCTGCTGATGTTTACAAGTCACTCTTGAGGTTCATACTAATCACTTTAGTATTCGTATTCATGAAGCTCAAACACGGCTACTGTCGTTTTTGCCAGCCGGGAGCGCAAGCAGCAACAATGAGCTTCCCTGGATGTGAAGGCGAGTACCGTCTACCCGGTTAGAAAAACTTAATACTGATAACTTGCCGAGTATCCTTTGTCCGAGCTCACCAAAGACGCATTGTTACCAAGAACAGCGAGTGAAGAATGCTTCGAGTCGAGAATGTGCTTTCTACTACACTGAATATGTCTTCTCATATTTAGGTTACGGAAATCTGCAGCGATGATTTAGAATGGCGGAAGTCATTTCATTTGTTCATACACCCCTAATAAAAGAAACGGTTTTGCCGTACCCGTGCAGGTGTGAAGCAGGGCATCCCTCGGTAGTTGAGTGCTACGCCCAAAATGAAATTACGGATTCTAATTGCTGATGACAATCGGAAGGTTCTATTCGCTCTGGTGAAAGCTCTGTCACTGGAATTTGACGTGATAGCTACGGCCACCAATGGGCGATCTGCTTTGGAGCAGATTCGCTTGTTGCAACCCTCGGTGGCAGTCCTGGACCTTAACATGCCTGAGCTAAACGGGATTGAGGTAACCAGGGAGATAGTGCGGCAGCGTCTGTCATGTGCCGTGGTAATTTGTTCTGTGGCGAAAGCCCCCGAGCTGATTGAAGCCGCCCTCGCGGCTGGCGCTCTGGGCTATGTCTACAAAAGACGGCTCAATCAGGATCTTGCAATTGCTGTAAAGCGCGCTGCCCATGGCGAGTCTTTTCGCTCCGGCTCCTGACTTCGCCTGTCGCAGATTATTAGTATTTTTTAAGAAACTGGATGGATCTGTCACAGGCAGCCTTCTCCGTCAGGAATCGATATCTGTGAA
>DASXIL010000269.1:0-5967 GCA_036497985.1 Candidatus Angelobacter sp.
AGCTCAAGCAGCACTTCGGTCAACTGGACGCTGTGGTACATTCCGTGGCGTACGCACCCGCAGAAGAACTGAAAGGCGATTTCCTGAATACGTCCCGCGAAGGCTTTCGCATCGCCCACGATGTGAGTGTTTACTCTCTGATTGCGATAACGCGCGCCGCCGCTCCACTGATGACCAACGGCGGCAGCGTGATCACGCTGACTTACTTTGGAGCGGAAAAAGTTGTGCCGGGCTACAACGTGATGGGCGTGGCCAAGGCCGCGCTGGAAGCCACGGTGCGTTATCTGGCCAACAGCCTGGGCGAAAAGAAGATTCGCGTCAACGCCATCTCCGCCGGCCCCATCAAGACTCTGGCCGCGCGTGGCGTAGGCGATTTCAGCCAGATGCTCAAGAACCACGCCGAGCACGCGCCGTTGAAACGCAACGTGGAACCTAGAGAAGTTGGCGACACGGCGCTGTTCCTATCGTCTGATCTCGGCTCCGGGATCACCGGCGAGACCATCTACGTGGACTGCGGCTACAACATCATGGGATTTTAGTTTTTTTGAAATCCCGAACCCGCGGTTTGTGCGGGTGAGGGAACCCTACTATCTTCATTGCTTTCGAGGGAACAGAACCTCCCCATGCCACGCGCCAAAATCCTTATCGCTTACGTTGTGATCGACCTGCTGATCGTGGGCGGCGTGCTGTGGTGCGTCTTCCAGCACGTACCCGTGAGTAAATATTTCTTTCCCGCAGTTCTGCTGTTCATGGTGAATGGAGCGTGGCTGGTGGTGATGACTATCAGAAAAACGCCGTTCTCTTAGCGACGCTAGGGTAAGTGAAACCTGTTCCGTCTACTTCATCTTCCTGAAGTAAACGAAAACACGAAAGCGCAGGAGCAATTTCCTGCGCATTCTGTTTTGCTGAGCTGAATATTAGCCAGGCTGGTAAGCGAAATCAAACTTTATGTCCGCAAACTTATTTATCAGACGGAGCAGGTGAAGGCTTAGATTTCGGCGCCGGCTTGTTCTTCGGAATCGCCTGACACTTGCACTCGTTATCACTCAGGGTTGCGCAGACGCCGCGCTGGCCATTTTCGTCTTTACATTTTTTACCTTTGAACTGTTTAGTACAAGCGCGTGTTTCCTGGCCGCATGGGGCGTTGGGCTTCGGTGGCTTGGCTGTATCTTGAGTTTGTGCAGCGACTACTGTCCCAATTGATATTGCGGTACTCAAAAGCAAACTTAGAAACTTATCTTTTACAAACGTCATAGGTGTCTCTCCTAAAATAAACTTTTTACACCTCCAGATGGGTGTTGATAGTATTCCCTGAAGTCGGGAACAAAACTGCACTGTAAAGACTATCATCTATCCTTGATGGATAACAACCGTGATTCCGGGTGGATACAGTGAACTACCTCTCTTCCTTCGTTCCTCCTTCTAGGTTTGCGTCAGTTGAATAGTTCGTAGATCTCCCCCCTTATGCTCAATCGCAATCTCCACGTCCCTCTCTTTCGCGAATCTTTCAAACTTTTCTCCCCACTCGATGAGCAGGATGCTCTGTGGTGTCATCAGGTCGTCTAGCGCCAGAGTGTCGAGTTCGCGCTGCGTATCGATACGATAAAGATCAATGTGAAAAAGCGTCACCACAGGACCGCGGTATTCATGGATGAGAGTAAACGTGGGGCTGGTAACGTCTTCAGCTTTGGCTGCGTGGAAACCTTCAGCAATGCCTTTGACCATGGTGGTCTTCCCTGCTCCCAGATCGCCGCGTAAAAGCACGATGCTGCCCGGCCTGAGCTCGGCGGCGAGCCGGCGGCCAAGTTCCGTGGTTTCTTCCGCGGAGTGGGTTTGAAAAGTTTTCATCGTTGGAGATAGGCGAATTTGCTCAGGGCTTCGGCTTCGCAGACGGCAAAGGCTTCACCCAGGCAGTTGATGATATCGGTGGCGATCATGGATTGTTGGCCATAAAGAGAAGCGGCAATGTCGCCGGCAAGGCCGTGGAGATAAACGGCGCGGGCCACGCCAAGGGCCGCCATCAGATCGCGGGCCTCACCAACCTTGACCGCCAACTTTGTAGCCACCTCCCCGGCAAGTTTGGGATCGTTAGAGGTTTGCGACTTTTCCCAAAGCTTTCCGAGTTCCAATCCCTCCGGATCATCTTTCCCTGGCCGCCATCCAACCATACCTCCCTGCAAAGGCGTTTGCGCAAGAACGGCGGCAACAATTCCAGTAAGCACGTCGCCCGAGCCGCCTTTTGCCATTCCCGGATTGCCCGTCAAATTAATCCATATGTGACCACGGGGGCTGGCGATGACGGTGCGATGCCCTTTCAATACGACACAGGCGCGCGTCAATTCCGCGGCGCGCTTTGCAGCCGCAACACGATTGGCCTGGATGACCGGGACAGGGGAGCCGATGAGCCGCGACATCTCGCCGGGATGCGGGGTAAGCACACGGAATGAGTGGTCGTCAGCATCCGGCTGGACTTCTTCACCATGCCCCGCAAAGGCATTGATCCCATCGGCATCGATGACCAGCGAGGTGGTGCAAATGCTCACAAAGTCACGGATGAACTCCGCTGTTTCCTCATTCTGCGAAAGTCCAGGACCAAGAGCGACAACCGTTTTGCCTTTCAAGAGTTGTTCGCGTCGCGCCAGGGCCAAAATTGAAACCGTGCCGTCCGCGGTCTCCTCCAGCAGCTCAGTCATCAACTCCGGCGCAAACGCAGCGACGGCGCCCTGCACAGACCTGGGCGATGCCACAGTTACAAGTCCGGCCCCGGTCCTGAGAGCCGCCAGCCCAGCCATGGCCGGTGCGCCGCTCTTTCCTACTGATCCGCCGATCACCAACACATGACCAAAATCCCCCTTATGAGCATCAGGAAGGCGTTGCCAGGCAAACGCCTGCACATCCGCACTTGTTACAACGTCCTGATGCAGCGAGGCATGTTTGGCGACCAGCTTAGCTGGAGAGCCAATATTGGCGACAGCAATGGGGCCATCCGTAAGATCGACAAACACCAGAGCTGGCTTAGGCGCGGTGAAAGATACGATGGCATCGGCGTGAATGAAGGATGAGTAATCAAAAGCGCTTTCATCGGCATCAGCATCCACACCAGACGGCAGATCCACAGACAGCACGAATCCTTGCGCTTTGTTGATACGAATGATTGCCTTTTCCGCAATGCCCTTCAGCGGTGGCTTGAATCCTGTGCCCAGAATCGCGTCGAGGATCAAGTCTGCCTTGAGCGCTTGTTCAATCTCAGGCTTACTGAAATCTTTTTCTTCGGCGATCCAGAGAGTTGGAACAGAAAGCTTCTTGAACATCTCCGCCGCATCGCCTCGCAGCTCGTCCGGCCCTTTGGCCAGCACAAGGACGGAAACTTTCTTTCCTGCTTCATGCAGTTTGCGCGCGGCCACAAAGCCATCGCCACCATTATTGCCTTTGCCGCAGACCGCGCATACAGACTGAAAATCGAAATGCTTCTGCGCGAATTCCGCCACGACCGTGCCTGCGTTTTCCATCAAGGTACGCGACGGAACGCCGTGCTTCTCAGTGGTGGCGCGGTCAATGGCGCGCATCTCTTCCGCGGTAACGATTTTCATGGGCGATGGGCCGCCGCAGCCAGGGATTCCAGCTTCGTCAATTGAGGCGTTTCGCCCATGGCGATGAGGTGATCATCGCCCTGAATAGGTTCAGGGGCCTGCGGATTGAACCGGGTGTTGCCGTCTGCGTGGCGGATAGCGAGGATCATGATACCGAATTTGTGGTGAATGCCTGAACTGCCCACCGTCGTCCCGGCCAGCGGTGACTGCGGTGAGATTTTGATCTCCTCTATCAACATCTGATTGGTCCCGGAGCGATCGCTGGTGATGTCAAGAAAATCAAGAAGGTGCGGACGGAGGAAGCTCTGGGCGATGCGGTGGCCAGCGGCCGAATAGGGAGAGATGACGATATCGGCGCCGGCGGTCCTGAGATGCCTTTCCGCCCGCTCTTCCGTGGCGCGCGCGATAATCTTGAGCCCCGGGTTCAGGCCGCGCGCCGTGAGCACGATATAGATATTGGTGGCGTCAGTGGTAGTAGCAGCCACCAGGCCGGCGGCACGCTCAATGCCGGCATCGCGCAAAGTTTTCTCGCTGGCGGCGTCGCCAACCAATGCCAGCCATTTGGGATCAAGGTCCGCGGCACTTTTTTCGTCGCTTTCAACAATGACAAACGGACAAGGCTTCCGTGAGAGTTCGTGGGCCACACTATTTCCTACGCGGCCGGCGCCGCAGATGATGTAATGCTCGCGAAGGCTGGCGATATCACGTTCCATGCGTCGTTTACCGAAAACCTTGAACAACTCGAATTCTAGCAAAGCCTGGGTGAGCGACCCGATCATGAGGAAGACCAAGGCCACGCCCGCGATGATGAGCACCACGTTGAAGACGCGCCCTGCGTGTGAAAGCTGGTGCACTTCCTGGTAGCCGATGGTGCTCAGAGTGATCACCACCATGTAAAAGCTGTCAAACCAGCTCCAGCCCTCAATGAAATGAAAGCCCACCGTGCCGGCCGCGCTGAGAAACAGCAAGGCCGAGGTAAAGATCTTGAGCAAGCGAAAGCGATGGAGATTCAGAGGTGTCTCCTTCGAGACCATTCTAAAATAGAACGCCAAATCTACTACGGAGACACAGAGACACGAAGAAGAGCAAAGGCTTCTTACCGCAGATGAACGCTGATTCACGCGGATTAAGACCAGCGGTCGATCTGAGGAATTTAACGTTTGAGTTTTCCTGATCCGCGATCATCCGCGCAAATCCGCGATGAAGGTGGCAGGGGGCCCTCGCTACGCTCGGGTCAAACAGAACCGCGCTGCACACGGCTGTGCTTTCTGCCGTAACCAAAATAAATCGCCATGCCGATCACCAGCCATACGACCAAGCGCACCCACGTCTCCCACGGAAGATTCGCCATCAGGTAGCCGGAGATCAAAATCCCCAAAATCGGAACCAGCGGCACCATTGGGGTCCTGAATGGACGTTCAAGGTTGGGATTGCGGCGGCGAACAATCCAAACGCCGGCGCAAACGATCACGAACGCCAGCAAAGTCCCGATGTTCACCATGTCACCCAGCAGGTTGATGGGCAGTGAGGCAGCCAGCAAAGCTACGCAAGTGCCAACCATAAGAGTGGAAATCCATGGCGTGCGAAATTTCGGGTGGACGGCGCTGAAGACTCCTGGCAAGAGTCCGTCGCGCGACATGGAGAAAAAGACGCGCGATTGTCCCAGCAGCATGACCACAATCGTGCTGCTCAAGCCCATGAGCGCGCCAATTTTGACCATCAAACTGCCCCAGCCAACGCCGGTCTTGTCGATGCCCACGGCAAGCGCGTCGCGCACGTTGAGAAATTTGTAGTTGACCAGACCGCAAAGCACGCCGACCACAAGAATATAGAGAATCGTGCAGATCACCAGCGAACCCAGGATGCCAATCGGCATATCGCGAGCGGGGTTCTTGGCTTCTTGCGCCGCCGTGGAGACAGCGTCAAAACCAATATAGGCAAAGAAAATTACCGCAGCGCCGCGGCTTACGCCGGACCATCCATACTGGCCGCTGGTGCCGGTGTTTGGAGGCATGAACGGATGCCAGTTCACCTTCATCAGTTCCGGATGATTCAGAAGATAATGCCCGCCCACAGCCACAAAGACAATCAGCACGCAAACTTTGATATAGACGATTGCTGTATTGAAGTTGGCCGACTCTTTGATGCCGATAACAAGAATCAGCGTCGCAATCATGATGGCAAGAAAACCAAACAAGTTGAATGCGCCGAATTGATGCGGCAGTCCGGTAATGTCAATCTCGCCCGATTGGACCTTGGGCATTAGCAGGTTGGCCGGCTCCCAATGTTTGTTATAAAAGATAAATTCGTCCCAGCGCGTTCCGGCCAGAGATGCAGGAAGCTTGATGCCAAAGTCGCCCAAGAGGCTGAGAAGATA
>DASXIL010000270.1:0-4814 GCA_036497985.1 Candidatus Angelobacter sp.
GGCCAAAACTTTCCTCTTTCGGAGAGGATGTGCGTGGCTTTCAAAGTCTCGTCCCGAAATTCGGGCAGTGGCTCGAGCTGGCCACCATGCTTTTTATCAAGCAAGAATTTTAAAAAAATTGATAGTTGCTTTTTTAAAATGGCTTCAATCTCGGAAGAATATTTGAAGGAAAAAGTCCATTGCTGTGCTTCGCGAATTTGCTTTGCAAATGCGAATACCTCACTTGATTCAATGCTATTTCCGAAATCTGCTTGTGGGTTCTTCTCCCATATCGGAAGTAAAGTCAAAACGGTCTCATTGATAAAGATGAAAATATCGAGGCCGCTTTCGATTGCTGTTTCATACTCCAACAGCGTAACTGGTTTGGATGTTGCCGGATCCAATGAGCCTCTCCTGCTACCAATGATAAGCACGAAAACGTCTGAGTTTCGAACGTTATGTTTGCAATTCTCGATAGTGGTGAGGCTAGGCAGGACTGCAAATGATGCAAATTCGCTCATAACAGCTACATGTCCCAGATCAGTAATGACACGGGAAAGATTTTCGCGCACCTGGGCCAAATCAAAGAACGTCGAACTAACGAAAATACGTGTTTGATCCATTAAATGAATTACAGATTAACTGGAAACTGTCTCACGTACCACCTTCTTCAGCGCCCTGACAAAAGTTTCATTCTGTTCCGGCGTGCCAATGCTTACGCGTATCGCATTCGGCGCGCCCCATGGCGCCAGTGAGCGCACAATCACGCCTTCCACCTGCATGCGTTTGGTGAAGGCGCCGGCATCTTCATCTACCGTAAAGTGGATAAAGTTTGCGCTCGTTGGTATGGCCTTGACTCCAAGCTCGTTAAAGCGCTCCAGCAGCCACGCCGCTCCCACGGCATTATTTTCCACTGTCTTGCGGATGTGGTTGACGTCGCGGATCGCCGCCAGTCCCGCTGCTTCCGCCACCACAGAGACAGAAAATGAATTTCGTACCCGGGCAAAATACCGCAGCAACTCCGGGTCCCCGCATGCGTATCCCAGCCGAACGCCTGCCAGCCCATGCGCTTTGGAAAAAGTGCGGAGTACCAGCACGTTCGATTTGCCGTTACGCACATACTCGAATGAACGCGAATACGTGATGCCGCGTTGGCGCGCAAAATATTCAGCAAAGTCGGAGTACGCTTCATCCAGAATTACCAGCACGCTTTCAGGGACGCGATTTAGAAACGCTTCCGTCGCGTCCGCGTCAAACATCGTGCCCGTAGGATTGTTCGGGTTCGCCAGGATTACCACGCGTGTCTGCTCGTCGATGGTCGCAGCAATTGCGTCCAGATCGTAAGCGTCATTCCGCATGGGAACTTCAATAAACCGCGCGCCTATGCTGCGTGTGATCACCGAATAGCTGATAAAAGACCGTTCACTGCTGATGCAGTTTGTCCCCGGCACAAGCAACGTACGCGCGACGACATCCAGAATTCCCAGCGAGCAATCGGCAATAAAAATCTGCTCCGCCGCCAGCCGATGACGCGCCGCCAGTGCCTCTCTCAACTCACTGGCATCATTGTCCGGATAGAGATTGACCTCGGCTGCGGCTTTGCGAATCGCTTCAAGCGCCAGCGGAGACGGCCCAAACGGGTTTTCATTCGACGCCAGTTTGATCATCGCCACGCCGGATTCCAACTGCGCCTGACGCAAAGGTTTTCCTGGCACGTATCCGACCAGAGCGCGTATGTGTTCCGGAATTTGATCGAGGACAGTCTTTTTCATCGGAGAAGAAGGGATAACAGAAGTTTGTATCATAAGCAGAGTTGCTTCGCTATCTCCGCCGGTTTAAGTTTTGATTTTGATATTAGACGTTAGCTGAGGGAAATGATTAGCGCGTTGGCTTTCTTTCCCTTCGGTGCTCGGCACGGCGAACGTTCGCTTTAGCTCGCGACGGTTGTTTGCGTTCAGGCATTTGCGCCTTGTCACCTCGTCCCGCGCGCTTCAGGCCTGCAATCTCACTCGGCTTCAATTCGCGGAACTGGCCTGGCTCAACATCCAGCGTGAGCGGACCATAGCGCACGCGCTTGATTTTTTCCACGTGATGGCCAATCTCTTCAAACATGCGTCGTATCTGCCGGTTCTTGCCTTCAATCAAAGTCACTTCATACCAGGGATTGTCGGCGTCTTTCACCAGGCGGATTTGCGCCGGCGCGGTGTGGATTGTTTCCATTCGTCGCGGGCCCGGCTTGGCGCCGATCTTGATTCCGCGCCGCAGCTTTTCGATCCCTTCTTCTTTGGCCCGTCCAGCGACCTTGACCAGATATGTCTTGGGCACGTGCGACGAAGCGTGGGTGAGTTTGGCCGCAAGTTCTCCGTCATTAGTCAACAGCAGCAGGCCTTCGCTCGACCAGTCCAGCCTTCCCACGGGATAAATGCGCGCACCCACACCTTTAATAAGATCCATCACTGTGGGACGGCGCTCAGGATCCGTCACTGTCGTTACATAACCCTTAGGCTTGTTCAGCAGCAGATAGACGTGGCGCTCCACGCCTTGCAAGAGCTTGCCATCGACCTTGATGTGGTCTTTCTGAAGGTCGGCCTTGCTGCCCAGCTCTGTCACGGTCTGACCGTTTACGCTGACACGGCCTTGCGTGATGAGCTCTTCCGCTTTACGGCGCGAAGTGACGCCCGCAGCGGCAATGATCTTCTGTAAACGCTGTGGAGCCATTCTTAGCCGCCTGTGCTTTCAGAAGCAATCTGGTCGGCCACCTGTTCGTCTGCTTTGTTGTGCTCCGGATCAGATGAGACGGTCGGCTCAGTCACGTTCTGCGGGACCTCAGCTTTATCTTCTTCAAGTTGCTCCACGCCGCCGTCTTCACCGGGTGTGCCGGTGGCGTCCGCCACGGCAACAGGGCTGTCACCGGAGTCAAAAAGTTCATCCTGCAGTTCACCCGCCGCCAGCTTTTCAAACTCTTCCAGGCTGGGCAATTCGCTCAGGTCACGCAAGCCAAAGCGCATCAGGAAGTCTTTGGTGGTCTTATACAACATCGGCCGCCCGACCACGGCTTTTCTTCCCGCAGTGGTAATGAGCTTGCGCTCCAGCAGAGTGCCGATCACTCCGGCTGCGTCCACGCCGCGGATGTCGCTGATTTCCGGGACCGTCACGGGCTGTTTGTACGCAATCACTGCAAGTGTCTCCAGCGCCTGCAGAGAGAGGCGGATAGGCGGCTTCAAACTCTTTGAGAATGCGCGCACCACGTCATGGTGTTCCGGCTTGGTGGACATCCGATAGCCGCTCGCCACCTCGCGGATTTCAATTCCGTGGTCGGGATTCGCATAGTCGGCGATCAGTTCATCGAGATATGGCCGCAAGAGCCCGCGCAATTCCACCTTCTCAGATTTCTCTTTGGCCTTCTTTGCTGGCGGTTGCGGTGCGGATTCCTCCACGGCGCCCAAATGGTCTTCGGCATTCTCTGTCTGCGGCACCGATTCCGGCGCGCCGTTCACGGCGGGGTCGGGCGTTGCCGGCAAAGCGGTCTTCAACGCCAGCAGATCGTCTTTGAGCAGCGACGCCATCTGGTCCAGCGTGATGTGATCTTCCGCCGCATAAATAATTGCTTCGAGTTTGGCTTTGATGGACATAGCAAATAGCAATTGGCAACTAGCAATTAGCTTTTGTTCTGAAATCCCGAGCGGAGCGAGGGATCCCTATCATTACGGTTATTTTAAAGGTCATTGGTCCAAAGAAGGATTTACATCTATAGTGATCCCTCGCTTCGCAAGCTGCGCTTCGGGTTTCAGAAAAAGCCAAAGCTCACGAGTCAAAAACCAATTGCTAATGGCTAATGGCTCATCTCCAATCATCTCTCACCGCGGCGCCTTCGCCCATTACGGTGTCAAACATCGCGTGTTTCTTGATCAGGACCTCGCCAAAGACCCTTTCCTGCCGCAGCAGGATGGCTTGCAGGCGCACTAGTTCCAGCAGCGCCAAAAATGATGAGATGAGCGCATGACGCGAAGTGATGTGCTGCAAAAGCCGCTTTAATGGAATGGGGCGATCTTCCATTAACAGGCGACGGCGGAAAAATTCAATCATCTGCCCCACCGTGACCGTCTCTTCGTCAACTTGCAGTATGGGACGCGACTTTGCCCGCTCCAGGATCTGCTGAAACGTGCGCACCAGGTCCACCACGTCGGCAGCCAGCTCTGGCTCAGTGCCTTCGGCGTCCTTAAATTCCTTCATCGAAGGGTTGCTGACCACCGCATCTTCAATCTGCTGTTTCTGCATCAGCATCTGCGCCGCGTTCTTGAATTTTTCATGCTCCAGCAGCCGCTGTACCAGCTCTTCGCGCGGATCTTCCTGCTCGCCCTCGGCTGCTTCAGGATCGCGCGGCAGCAGCATCTTGCTCTTGATGTGGATCAGCAGAGAAGCCATGTAGATGAACTCCGCTGCAATGTCCACGTCAAGGTGCTTCAGGTTCTCCACATAGCCCAGATACTGCGCCGTAATCTTGGCAATGGGAATGTCATAAATATCGATGTCCTGCTTGCGGACGAGGTCTAGCAAGAGATCGAGCGGGCCATCGTAGACCTGGCCCACGCTCACCGAAAACGGGAATTCATTCGTCTGCGGCTTCGCGGATTGTGAAGTTTCTGCCATCAATAATAAGGCGTTGACGGCAGCCCACCCGAGCTGCCTTGTCAATAAAATCATGGAGCGCAGCCGCCCTCGGCTGCGTCCTGCAACTCATCAATTCTAAATGTTATTCGTCGCTCTTGCCGATGGCAGAGCTGTGGATTACGAGTCTTTATTTTTCACCGAAATAGAATCGGTGCTGAACGCTC
>DASXIL010000271.1:0-15223 GCA_036497985.1 Candidatus Angelobacter sp.
CGGCGCGAGCTGCGCCTGAATTGCTTTATTGAATAGCGGGTGATTCGGGTCCTCTACCAGGTGGAGCCATTCCTCGCGCGAGATACGCACGGCAAAATCATTGGGATCAAAAGCCGGACGGCTCACCATGGCCAGAATCTCGCCGTTGCGCGGGTCCATGGCGACAACCGCGCCATTCTTGCCTTCCATCGCCTGCTCGGCTGCCTTCTGGATATCAAGATCAATCGTCAGTTTTAATTTTTGCCCGGGTACCGCCGGAATATTCGCATTCGGCGGCCGTCCAACTTCTTTGCCTTTGCTGTTAACCAGCACTCGCCGCGAACCGTCCTTGCCCATCAGAAGATCGTTGTATTGCAGCTCAACGCCGGACTGGCCAACAATATCGCCGCGTTCATAAAGTTCAAACTTAGGCGAGTTCAGCATGTCTTCGCTCACTTCACCCACGTAGCCGATCAGGTGCGCCATGAATCCATCTTTCGGGTACAGGCGGCGATGGATCATCAATGTTTCGAGTTCAGGAAATTCGTCGCGATGTGATTCAATAAACGCGCGCTCGTCAGGAGTGATGTCGTCCTTAATGATAATCGGTTCAAACGCAGGCTTACGAGCCAGTTGGTAGCGGCGGACCTTGTCGAGAACGTCTTGCACCGGAAGGTGAAGACCATCGGCGATCTTCTGTGCGTCGGCGTTGAGATCGCGCATTTGGTCGCGCAGCAGCAATGCAGAGAACGACGGATAGTTATCGACGATCAACTGCCCATCACGATCGTAAATTTTTCCGCGCGGCGCAAGAATGGGGACCTGGCGAATGCGGTTCTGTTCCGAGCGGGTAACGTATTCGTCCGTCTTGCGAACTTGTAGAATCCACAGCCCGTAAGCAAGCACGATGAACACTGCCAGAATGACGTACTGGACGACGGAGAATTTTGTCTGCGGAATTTTTTCGTCGCGACCGGGCATACCTGTTACGATTTGTCGCTTTCCGGCAACAAATCAGGATTCCATTTTCCTTTGTCTGGGTTCCCTATTTAGAGTACCGCAAATCGGCCACGCGTGCTGTAAGACAAAGACCTCACACTAGTTACTGAAGGATTAAACGTCCTCTCTGAAGGGCCAATTCCGGCCCACTGCCGGTCTTAGGACCTTGCGGGTAAGCATCATGGCCTTGAAATGCCCTTCTTGCGACGATCCAGGATGCACGTTGTAAGGGTTCTATTTGTGAAGATGCTCGATGTCAATCGGCAGGCTTGGTGGTTCGCCTTCCCTGAGGTCGAGAAAGCGCCTCAACTCCTCAGGTGACAGCACTTTGGCGTACTCTTCAGCTGCATACCCAGCCAGAGACTGCGCGTCACGGGCAAGGAGCTTGGTTACAAGGCGGTGCAGCAAGTGCTTCATCGCCAATCTAAGACGCTTCTTTTCCACGCGCTGCTGCGCCGCCCACAACGCTGACCGGCGCTCCTCAGGAAAGGTGCGCCCCAGGCGGTGATCGATGGCCAGATTCAGCTCTTGCCGCCGCGTTTCCGCGTCTTGCGCAGGCGAGGGCATCGGCGGCAAGTTGCGATAGAGGCTTACTATCTGCTTTTCGTACTCCGCGTCAGTCAGTCGCGGACCGTACTCAAGCTCTTGATGCATGAAATCCAGTGCTCCCGTCAAAATCCTGTGCGGCACGCAAACTATATCTATTATAGAGCCAGTTGCGGGTATGCCTTCGGGACGATCTCGGGATCGGCCAAGCCGACGAATTGTCCAGGCTTAAGGTCGAATAGAGCCTCGTATTGAGCAGGCGTGAGAACACGAGCCGCTTGTTTCTGGAAGGCGATAGTTTCCAGATCGGAGCGGAGAACAAATTCCATGACTGGGATGTCACGGTTGGCAAACTGATTTTCCAGATCGATTCTGGTTTTCTCAGTTGAGGCGCGAAGATCACGCAATTGGCCATGGCGGGTCGCGTCAATTTGCTTGGAAAGCTTGAAGTCAATCTGATAGTCGAAGAGCTCGAGCATGAAGTCCGTCAACATGCCTTCATGTCTGGCGGGTTTGCGCTTGCCAGTTTTCGCGCGTTTAGAAGAACGAAGTTGCGTGCTGGCGTTCAAACCGGAGACGTTAACTTGCTGGTAGGCTTGTGTAACGCGAGTTATATAAGCTTCCTCCTGAGGCGATCGCGCGTAGTCTGCCGCTTTTACGCCCGCTGTGGGCGCTATACACGCCGGAAGGTCACCAGTGATTCCCGTGTGCTGATTGAACGGAGCGCTGCATGTGCCGAGAGGACCTCTGGGCCTGCCGTAAGGACCGAACAGAGCGGAAGAGACGCCATATCCCTTGGCCCCGGTGACCAGGATTCCGGCAGGAAAGAGAATCCGGTTCGCCGCCTGATGGCACACGCCGTTGATCAGATAGCAGGTAACGCCCGCCCGCTCGTTTGGCGCGGCAATGGCATCTGCTTGGCTGGTGCTGCCTGAGCCGCTGCGGAGGACTGCTCCGCCCGTTTTACCGCCCCAGCAGCTCCAGGCTTTTCCGCCGGTGCCGCACATGACGTAAGTATGATCTGCCAAACCAAAAGCGAGTTTTGTTGGATAATGCATTGCTACGAGTGTGCCCATTGCTTATTCCTTTCTGCTCCCAGCAGACGTTTTCTTCCTTCGGTTGTTCCAACCAACGATTTGAACAGCCTCTCTTAACCGAAAGAACGTAATTGGGGATATAGTTCCTTTTCACTGCCTACTGCTGAGATGTCACATGTGAAATGTTCTAAGCCTCGACATTCTAATGACATAGTGACTCCACTTGGAAAAGCGTATCAATGTAGCTGAAGATTCCCGGGTCGAGAGATAGGAATGCGGGGATTGTCCCTGGGTTCCCAATCACCGGGCCGATCTTGTCAGTGTTGGAAACGGGTTAAAGGCGATTCACACGCTCTGGCGGTTGGGACGATGCGACAGAATCATTAGTTCCTAAGCTTGAACTTATCCAGCCCCGCGAACAGTACAACCGCTGCCAGTCCATTCACCAGCCGAAGATTAATATTCTTCCTAAAGGACCCACTCCGGCCCGGTTCCGGTCCTAAGAACCTTGCGAGTAAATATCTATGGCCTTCGGCGATCCAAAGCTGGAGATTAGCTTCTCCCTGGAAACGGCAAATGTTATTGATTTTTTGAAGTCGTTTGGTGCTCAGAGAGAAACTTTGCGCGGCAAGCTGGAATGGGAGAAGGCTCACCTGCCGCAGGTGCTGAAGGTGTCAACGGGACGCCCAGTGAGAGGACGCCATCGACCTTTCCAAAAGGCGCGAGGGTTGGATCGAGAAATATTCCGCGCGGCTGTTTACATCCTTATCCCGAACTGTACCTTTCTGGGGACCGCAGCCGTCCGTTGTGGATTCCGACCATGTTTCTCCGCCCCTGTCTGTTACTTCCAGACTCAGGATTTCTTTGGGAAGAAGGTACATCGCGGCCAGATCGTAACCGCGTTTCGACGCTTGCATGGCATGCAGATTCCCTGTGAGGACGAGCACCAGGTCATTGGGTTGTGCTGGACTTAGCGAAAGCAGGGCGTGTCCTAGCGCTTCGTCTCGGGCGCCAGGGGCGGTTCCTGTGTAAGGCGCATCGAATGCAACAACCCTTAAGCCGGGTTGGAGCCTGCGAAGCTCTCGCAAAGAGACCAACAGCCGCAGCATCGCTTCGCTCGCTAGACCATCCATACCTTCTTTCCAGCGGGGTAATTGGAGCAGCGATTCCCGGGCTGTTGAAAGGTCTTTGGCTGTGAGATGTTATCCAGAGCCGCCTGCTCGCTCGTTGGACGTTCTAACGCGACGGTAACGTGCTTTCCCTGCGCAATGGCGTCACAGACAAGATCACGAAAAGCAGCGGGAGTTTCATTGGAACCATGCAATTCGCCGATGAACACCCAATGCACGGAAGCCTTGGACCATATCTGATCGGCTCCTGGTACAGGCAAACAGGATGGGCTTGCTGCCGCTGCGTGAATCGCCAATCCCATCGCCAACAAGAACCGAAGCGCTATCCTCATGGGGGCAGTTTATCCTTCATTCATCTATCACACAATTCGCAAGTCCCATAGAACTCTTTCAAATCTGATGGGCTTGTAATTCTTGATAATCTCCAGCCAAAATAGGTTCATGCTTGAGCATAACTATCCCGGTACCAGATGCCTTGTCTATCGCGAAAGACTTTTGTGCTGTTCTTCTCGCCGGACGCTTTGCCTGTTCACAGCTGCTTTCATCGCTTGCCTCGCTGCATGCGGCGGCTCAACCAAGCCGCTGCCACCAGGACCGCCACCTGGAACGCAGCATTTGTATACCGCTGGCGCCACCGGCCACGCTCTTCAGTTCGCGCTGCCCCTCCCGGCTTCGACACCGACACCGACCGCGACCCTGTCGCTCACGACAGGCAGCGATGTCTCCGCGGTAGCGGTGGATTCCGCCGGTAATGTCGCGGTAGGGGACATTGGCGGCAGCATCTCGATCTTCAACGGACCGATCACCGGCTCCGCTTCCCCATCGGCGACATTCAAGAACGGTACCTCACTCGATGTCGAGAGTCTGGCCTTCAACAGCGCGGGCGATCTGTTTGCGACGACCGGCAGCAACACCATCAATGTCTTCACCCACCCTCTAACTTCGGCCAGCACGCCGTCGCAGGTGATTACCAGCATTAACCTCATCCGTGCTGTTGGTATCGCGCTTGACTCCGCCAATAATCTGATTGTTAGTAATTCGCCCAGCCTGGCCGCCGGCAGCAACCTGCTGGTTTACGCCACACCTTACACCGGCCTCCCCGTCGCAACCGTGGCGTTCCCCGCCTCTTCCTATGTCCAAATGGCGATCAGCGGCACGCAGTTGTTCGTTGTCGCCTCGCAGGTCAGCGCATCAAGAATCGATGTTTACAATCTGCCGATCACTGCGGCCAGCGCGCCCGCATTTTTTATCAAGACCGGGCTTTTTGGCGGCTCGGTAAGCGCCAGCGGGGTGGGCGTGGACAGCAGCGGAAACCTGTACGCGGGCCTTGGCGGAAACACGGGCCCACCGGACATGGGCGCCATTAGAATTTATGCTCCGCCATTTTCCGCCGCAAGCGCTCCCAATATAGCCACGGGCGTGTTCGGCTTCACGCTGGCGGTCGGAAAATAGAGCTGCCCCCGCCAAGATACAAAAATCGCGAGGTGATGTAATCAGTCATCGTGGGTGGATTCTGCCGGCTGGAATCCTCCACGTTCGGAGGTTGTGGTGGCGATGATCGAAGGTTCTCAATAAATTGTCGTACAAATCGATGGCAGGAGCCGGCTGCTTTAAGCCTGGACTCTTGCCATCATTCGAAAGGTAAGGCGGGCTCGCCTAGTGAAGGACGGCCATGAACCCATGCCATGTTTTTCCATCACTGTAGCTGCCAACTATAGAACGACTGTCGCTGATGGCATTAGGCCGCGTCTGCGCGGCGCCAGGGAATTTCAGCGCCAGATACTTGGGCACGATCTCCTTGTCCGTGCTGCCCTCATTCGCTTCCACGTGCGGCGCGAAGAAGCCCATTCCACCCTCGAAAACCACAATATCACCTCCGCTGTTGATGCCGGTGGCTTTCGTATCAGACATGGAAGGCGACGCCAGGAGCTCATCGTCAGCCCCATTGAGCAATCCGATGGTCCAGAAGTCATGATCGAAGACTTGCATGATTAACAGGCCGGTGTTGGAGT
Source organism: Candidatus Angelobacter sp. (assembly GCA_036497985.1). GTDB lineage: Bacteria > Acidobacteriota > Terriglobia > Terriglobales > Acidobacteriaceae > Angelobacter. Next base: position 5,704 of record DASXIL010000271.1, read on the forward strand.
TGCCAAAAACGCCGTCTTCAGTATGCCCGGGGAAATTAACTTTGGTGAAGTGACCGTTGAACCAGCGAAACCCGCCGAAGGGTCCATCACCAAACACGCTCCATTGGCTGCCTACCACGGTGCCAAATTTGTTGATGCCCATGGGGGCCGTCGCGGTGCCGTTCGTCCCCGGTCCTGGCGGTGCGATATCAAGGGTCTTCAGGACACCGGTATGAAGCCGCAGGAAACCGTGGATCTGGTTCGCTTTGAAGTAGGTGCCCACAAAATCGCCCAGATCGTTGACGCCCAAAATTGCCGTGGCGCTAGCGCCGGGAAAATCAAAGCGAGTGAACTTGCCGTTTAAAAATGTGAAACCGTGTGTAAACAGCTGCTGGTTCCCATTTGCATCGAAGCAGGAAGGAATGCCGCTTTCCTGCGGTACGCAGTCGGTCCTGATCTGGAACCAGCCCACGATCTCACCGTGGATATTGACGCCGCGCGCGCCCGTGGCGTGCGCTCCGGGAAAATTGATAGCGGCAAAGCTCGCGCCCGTCTGGGCCAGAGCCGCGCCGACAAAAACTAAGGGGACTAATAGGCCGAAAAGCAATAGACGAAAAAGTTTCATAACACTACCTTGGGGGAACAAGAGAGTTGCAATGTGAATGAGCCGCCGCTCTGGTTTGTGATGTTGGACCGCAGGGAAGGGTGGCCGCCGCCGATATTCAGAATCGCCTTAATCCTTGCTTCCCTCGAGAGGGGATCGCTATCGGCAAGGAATCGCGGAAAGGAGAGCAAAGGGCCAGTTCGAGAAAGGGGCGCACTTGGATCTTGTCAGGCAACGAAGCATCCTGGTGGTTTGGAGCAGCGATAAAGTGATTAATTCCTAAGCTTGAACCTGTCCAATGCCGCGAACAGGACGACTGCTGCGAGCCCGTTGACCAGTGCGGAAAGCAGCGTGTGGCTCCAGATCCATGCTTCACTTCCGCCTACAAGTTGTAGGCTGATTGCCATATAAACAAAGCGGTGGATAAGAACAAAGGCAAACGTCATCAGGAAACGCGAACCTGGGTTATCCACGTCGACCTTCACTCCAAGAGACGATCCCAGATAGCCAACGATGGTCTTGGCAATGCCGAAAAGACCGATCGGATGGCCGGTCCACGCGTCCTGCAGCGTCCCAATCAGGGCGCCGGTAATCATGCCGGGAATGGGGCGGCGGCGCGCGACGGCAAAAAAGATCGTCACCAGCAGCGGTAAGTCCAATACCGCCAGAAAGCGAACGCGCAGAAACACCTGGAGAAAAATAGCCAGCACTGGAATGCCGATGGAAACCGGCCAGCTAAACCGATGTACCTCAATTTCCTCGCGGGAGGTTAACGATACGCTGGAATTCATCGCGTTGGCCTCTGCTGGTCTGCGGCGAGTGGAGGAGTGGCAGCCGGAGTAGCGCTTGGCTCTGGCGTGGCGGAGTTGGGAGCAACTGCAGGAGTTTGGGCTTTCTTCGGTGTGGGTTTGGGCTTTGCCGCCGTAATCCCAGCCGAACCAGTCGTGCTCCCCGCAATTGCTGCCTGTCCTGAGGCCGGTTTTTTCGCTTCTGCTCCGGTTTTGTTCGGGGCTGCGGTCGTAGCCGTAGTTCCAGCGCCGGGTGTTGGCGGTTTCACTGATCCGGTCACACCCGCCTTCTGCTCAGTACCTGCGCTTACAGGTTTGTTGGTTTTGGCCGGTGTAGGAGAAGTTTTTGGCACTGCAACGCCTGTCTGTGTACCGCCTGGGGTCTTCGGCGCATTTGGATCAACCTTGGGAACGCTGGGCAGGCGTTGCGACAAAATGTCCGCGGCGCGCATGGGCTCAGGGCCTGCGGACGCGGAACGCGAATTGTCGGACATCTCGGTGATGACCAACACTTCTTCCAATCGATTGAGGTCTGCTGCCGGCTTGACCTTGATTGCAAGAAAGGGATCGTTATCATGGTCCGGCGCGGCCCCAATCACGGTGCCCACGGAATATCCTTTGGGATAGATGCGGTCGCCGCCGCTGGTAATCACATGCTCGCCGGTCTCCACTTTCTCGTCGGACATAATGTCATTGATCTGGAGTTCGCCGAGCGGCGTGCCTTTTACAATGCCTTGCAGGCGTGAGTGTTCCAGAATCACGCCGGCTCCGCTGTCATGATCGTTGATCAGCAACACCTGAGAGCTCAGCTTAAAAACATCTTTCACTTTTCCGACGATTCCGTCCGGAGTAATCACGGCCATGTCAGCCTTAATGCCGTCGCGAGAGCCTTTATCGATGGTGATCAACCGCGACTGCTCCGTTCCGCTGAAAGCGATTACCTGGGCCGCCACGGTTTTTGAAATGAAGTTTTCCTTGAAGTCCAGCAACACCTGCAATCGCCTTGCCTGATCGGCATCCTGCTTAAGCCGTACCTGCTCCATCTGCAGGCGCGCGACTTCATCCTGCAATTCCCTGTTCTGCTGGCGAGCGCCGCGAAGATCGGCGTAATTGTGCCAGCCATTGCGGAAGAACCACCCGGTGGAAACAAATACTTTTTCAACGGGAGTAAATGCCGTGACGGTCCACACGCGGATCAGCCGCGTACCGCTTCCGGTGGTCCCTGCCCTCGCGTTTTCCGGACGCTTCACCTGCGTGGCCAAAGCGACCACTTGAATGAAAAGAACCGCCATCAATGCCAGCGGGTTCTTATACCGAGTAAAGAAGTTTTCCATGACCTGCGCTAAGGGAGGGCCAGATAAGGGACGGACTTACCAGGTCCGCCCCTGATTTACCAATTAGAAGCCTTACTCAATCGAAATCTTTCTCAAGAGTTTAAAGTCGCTGAGCATTTTTCCCGTGCCCAGCACCACGCTGGCCAGCGGATCGTCGGCAATTGAAACCGGCAAGCCGGTTTCTTCACGGATTCTCTTGTCCAGGTTTTTGAGCAGCGCGCCGCCACCCGTCAGGACAATGCCACGGTCGCTGATGTCCGCGCTTAACTCCGGCGGTGTGCGTTCCAGGGCGACGCGAATCGCATTCATGATGGTGCTGATGCACTCGCTCAGGGCTTCGCGAATTTCGCTATCGTCAATGGTAATGGTCTTGGGCACGCCTTCAATCAGGTTGCGCCCCTTGATTTCCATGGTGAGCGGCTTGTCCAGCGGATACGCCGAACCGATTTCAATCTTGATGGTTTCCGCGGTGCGTTCGCCGATGAGCAGATTGTATTTGCGCTTCAGGTAATTCATGATGGCTTCATCCATCTGGTTACCCGCCATGCGCACGGAGCGTGAATAAACAATGCCACTGAGCGAAATCACAGCGATGTCCGTGGTGCCGCCGCCGATATCCACCACCATGTTGCCGCTGGGTTCGGTGATGGGCAGTCCGGCGCCGATGGCCGCCACCATGGCCTGCTCCACCAGGTGCACTTCGCTGGCTTTGGCTCGATAGGCGGAATCCATCACGGCGCGTTTTTCCACCTGCGTGATTTCAGAAGGCACGCCAATAACAATCCTGGGATGCACCAGCATCTTGCGGTTGTGCGCCTTCTGGATGAAGTAATTGAGCATTTTTTCCGTGACCTTGAAGTCGGCAATCACGCCGTCTTTCATAGGCTTGATGGCCACGATGTTTCCCGGAGTGCGGCCCAGCATCTCTTTCGCTTCTTTGCCCACGGCCTCCACTTCCCCGGTGTTTTTGTTAATCGCCACAATCGAAGGCTCATTCACCACAATGCCCTTGCCTTTGGCATAGACCAGCGTGTTGGCGGTCCCCAGATCGATCGCCAGATCGCTGGAAAACATGCTGAAGAGCGAGCGCAAATTATGAATGCGCGAATTCTCTGATTTGAAACCGTTTTTCGACATACCAGATTCTTTCTTCTATTAAATAACTTCGGCTCGTTACCGCACAAGCTTTGGACGGCGCACCAATCCCGGCCCGACGTTCTCAGCTTTCATGCTCAATCTTTTCTGGGGCCTATTACTGTGATACAGAAACCAAAATCGGGCAATAAGCGATTCTACTGTATCGTGATCGGCCTCGTTACTGTATTCACCCCGCCCTTGGCGTCCTGTGCCGTAATCGTTATCACATTCTCGCCGGTGGGAAGAGGGTTGGTGAAATGGCGAAAAGCGCCGTCACTAGCCACTACAGCTTCCTGCCCATTGACCATCACCCGGGCATTGGGCTCCGTGTGTCCCTTTACTTCGATCACGTGTCCCATTTGTACAAAATCTCCCACATCAAGCGCCAGGGACCCTGTACCTTTGGGCACGATCGTAAACTTGTAAATTTCACTTTCAATCGACTCTTTGCCGTCCTGCCCAATCGACCGCACCTGCCAATAATAAGGAATGCCTTCCTGTAAATTCGTGACCAGGACCTGGGTTGCCGCCTTTTTGTCATCTACTCCCGGCCCACTAAATGACTGGTTGCGGTTGATCTTGATGTGGTATTCCTTCACGCTATCCACGGGAGACCAGGAGAAGGTCACGCCTTTCGTCGCCTGGTCCACGAAGACATTCTGGAATGGGGCCGGTGAGATCAGAGTCGGCGGCTGAAGTTCCTTGGACTTGACCATTCCTTTGGAATTGCTGGTGAACGATGCCTTGGTGTAACTCTCAAGAGGTATGGTCTGCCCGCCGCGGGTGACCTCGCCCGATCCCTTCCTTACCAGGATTTCATGTTGGTCAGCACGAAGATCGTTCATCACTTCCGCTGAACTTTCAGACGCGATGGTCGCCGTTGCATCGCCAACAATTACCTGCGACTTTGAGCCATTGGCCAGAGTGGACGTGGCCAGATCGACTTTTCCCGTCGTCACCTGCACCGCGACTTTTGTCTGCTGCGAGCCATTCACGGAGTTTTCCTGGATGGTAATGAGCGAAGCCGGCTTCACGGTATAGTTGGTGCCATCCGTGAACACCACTTTAGCCATTCCCTCCGGTGACGTCTGCACAACGTCGCCTCTCTCCAGCGCCAGCGAGTAGTCAGCCACTACCCATGCATTGGTACTCGCTTTGCGCACGCGCACGTTGCCATCAATGTTGGTGAAATGGGCCTGCTGCGGTCCGGGATCAACAGCAGTGCCGTTGTCTCCCCCGCCGATCCCCACCTTATTGAGGATTTTTCCCAGTCCAATTTGTCCGGAAAGAATCAATTTATTGGCTGTGTCTGGAAAGGCGAAATACATCACGATAAACGCAAGCAGCACTATGGCAACCATTCCCATCAGCACGCTGCGATAGGTGATGGTGACGTATGAAATCTGAAATGCGGATTTTCGCTTTTGCGCCACAGACTTTAAAAGTTGGGGAGTTATCGGTGGCTACAGATTAACACAACATTTGCAGCCGTCAGATGGGACTCCCCTTGGCCCCGACTAAGGTGTTCTGTCTAACTTCTCAAACGGGCGAGAACACCCCGTCAAATGTTGTTAATTAAAGCAGAAAGCAGCGCAACTGGCAGTAGCCAAGTTGGTTCTGGGAGTAACGATAGGGTCATGCACCTGCATTTTTGGCCGCCAGGTTTGCCTAAACGCGTCCGCTGACGCAAAATTGATCATGCCTTCTACTACCGGATCCCGTTCCCAGGCGCTGGAGTCATTGCTCGGACGCATTCAAGCGCATACCGCGAAAATAGGAATCATTGGCCTCGGTTATGTCGGACTGCCGCTGGCTCTCCTCTTCAATGAAGCCGGCTTTCCCGTGACCGGGTTCGATATTGACCCCGAAAAGGTCAAGGCCTTGAATAATGGCCGCTCCTATATCTATCGCATCCCGAAAACCGAGATTGCCGCCGCTGCCGCAAAAGGCTTTTGGGCTACCGACGAATATGCCCATGCCAAGGATATGGATGCCCTGATCATCTGTGTCCCCACGCCGCTCAATGAGTACCACGAGCCAGACCTTAGCTATATTCGCGAGACCGCCAAAGCCATAGCGCCGCACGTCCATCCAGGCCAGTTAATTGTTCTGGAAAGCACCACCTATCCGGGCACGACGGAAGAAGTGCTGATCCCAGTGCTGGAAGAGGGCAACAAAGCCAAGCTTAAAGCCGCCCGCTCCGACCAGGATGATCCAAAGACGACTTTTCTGGTGGCGTTTTCCCATGAGCGCGAAGACCCCGGCAATGACACAGTGGCCCGGAAAGACATTCCCAAGGTTATTGGCGGGGTAAATCCGGCTGCCTCTGAAGTTGCCGGCGCGGTTTACAACTCCATTTTCAATCGGGTGGTACCGGTCTCCAGTCCAGCTGCGGCAGAGATGACCAAGCTGCTGGAAAATATCTATCGCTGCGTGAACATTGCGCTTGTCAACGAACTTAAGATGCTTTGCCTGCGGATGAACATCGATATCTGGGAAGTTATCCGCGCCGCCTCAACCAAGCCCTTTGGCTTCCAGCCGTTTTATCCCGGTCCTGGGTTGGGCGGACACTGTATCCCCGTAGACCCCTTTTATCTTTCCTGGAAGGCCAAGGAGTTCGACTTTCACACACGCTTTATCGAGCTCGCGGGGGAAATCAACTCGGCAATGCCCTATAACGTTGTCGACGCCGTTACAGCGGCCCTGAACCGCCACAAGAAATCCCTGAACGGCTCCAAAGTCCTGGTGCTGGGCGTGGCTTACAAGCGCGATATCGATGACCTGCGCGAATCGCCGGCGCTTACCATCATTGAAGAATTGCAACGCCGTGGCGCCGACGTGGCATACAACGATCCTTATTTCCCCAAAGTCGGCCGCGGCCGCAAATACAACCTGCAGATGACCTGCGCGCCGCTGGAGAACCTAGGCCAGTATGATTGCGTCCTGATCGTGACTGACCACACCGATTACGACTACAAAAAGATCGTTCAAGAATCAAAGCTGGTAGTGGACTCGCGCAACGCAACAAAGGGGATTGAGTCAGAGAAGATTGTGCATTGTTAGCGGCAGTCAGCTATCAGCACTCAGCCATCAGTATTCAGCCAAAGCAAATAGCACCTGGCAATTAGCAGTTAGCCAAACAAAATCAGCCGCAGATTTTCGCAGATGAAACGCAGATAAAACGGCCATCGAAAAAAGAGTAAGCCGCGAATCAATGCGAAACACGCGAATCAATTCTTGGTTTCTGATTCGTTTGATTCGCGAAATTCGCGGCTGATTTTCTTTGGCTAATTGCTAATTGCTATTTGCTAATTGCTTAAATCGAGCTCATGTTCGACAAGAACTGCCCGTTTGAAGGCGTCTTCCCCAGCTTGTCGATCAGCAATTCCATGGCTTCAACCGGTGAGAGCGGGTTCAGCACCTTGCGCAGCACCCAGATTCTAGCCAGATCTTCCTTGGGAATCAGCAGCTCTTCTTTACGTGTTCCAGAGCGCTGAATATCGATTGCAGGGAAGACGCGCTTATCGACCAGCTTGCGGTCAAGAATGATTTCGCAATTGCCGGTGCCCTTGAACTCTTCAAAGATCACGTCGTCCATGCGCGAGCCGGTGTCAATCAGGGCGGTGGCGACGATGGTGAGCGATCCGCCTTCTTCAATGTTGCGGGCCGCGCCAAAGAATCGTTTCGGCCGCTGCAACGCATTGGAGTCCACACCGCCGGAGAGCACTTTGCCTGAAGTCGGAACAATGGTGTTATAGGCGCGGGCCAGACGGGTGATGGAGTCGAGCAAGATCACCACGTCGCGCTTATGCTCCACCAGGCGCTTGGCTTTTTCAATCACCATCTCTGCGACCTGAACGTGGCGGGCGGCAGGTTCGTCGAAGGTGGAAGAGATTACTTCGCCCTTCACCGAACGCTGCATGTCAGTAACTTCTTCCGGGCGCTCGTCGATCAGCAGGACGATCAGCACAACTTCCGGATGGTTGGTGGTAATGGAGTTGGCGATGTTCTGCAACAGCATGGTCTTGCCGGTGCGCGGCGGGGCCACGATCAGTCCGCGCTGGCCTTTGCCCAGCGGCGTGAGCAGGTCCATGACGCGCGCGCTCACGTTTTCCTTGGCCGTTTCCAGCTTCAGGCGCTCCTGCGGATACAGCGGCGTGAGGTTGTCAAACAGGATCTTGTTGCGCGCTTCTTCCGGCGATTCAAAGTTGACCGCTTCAATCTTTACCAGCGCGAAATACTTTTCGCCTTCATGCGGGGGCAGTACTTGGCCGCTGATGGTGTCGCCGGTCTTTAAGTCAAACTTGCGGATCTGCGAGGGCGAGACGTAAATATCGTCCGGCCCGGGAAGGTAGTTGTAATCAGGAGAGCGGAGGAAGCCATAGCCGTCAGGCAGGATTTCCAGCACACCTTCAGCAAAGATGTGCCCCTCTTTTTCACTCTGAGCCTGCAGGATTTTGAAGATGAGGTCCTGCTTGCGGAGACCGCTGGCGCCAGGAAGGTCAAGGGTGCGCGCGATCTTGGTAAGCTCAGTAATATTTTTTTCTTTGAGTTCTGCGATTGTCATTCGTCACCTACGGGAGTTTTGTGCTTGATAGGAAGGATTGCTGTGAATCAGAGGCGAGACCTGCGCCCCTCAAGAAAACCTGAGGGGCCCGCCAGACGGCCTTGCCTGGCGGGATTTTTCAGGAAAGTCTATTATGCAGCGCGACGCTGTGGTTGTGCAACTGGTTCGTGCTTCAGCTCAATTACGGCGTCGGGCTCCGGCGCCTGGCCCACGCGTACAAGTACGTCATTCATCGTTTCTTGCACGCGGGTGTTGGGCTTGTGAAACTTCCGCGTTGCCTTGGAAATCAATTGACACAGAAGATAGCGGTTACGCACCGTGTCGAGTGCGTCATAAATCAAGTCAGAGCGCATGACTATATTTTCTCCTTAAGAATAAGTTCAGTAATAATGAATTGATTCGTCAGTTACGAAATGAATTCAAATTTTTGGATCTTCACCGAGCACACAAACTTTTCTGCCTCTTTCGACCGGCAAAATACATCTGTTGTTATGGGAATTACCAGAGACCCTTGTGCGATTATTAGACGCAAATATGGGTGTCTAAGTTGCTTAATTTCTTGACTTTGTTTGAAGTGGCTATTTGAAACAAAGCCCAACAACGAACCCACTCAGTAAGACGTTCTACGGTAAACGGCCATCGGCCAAACGTCAAGAGTTTTTTGCGCAGGTGCTCTGATCTTAAGTCCTTATACTCTTATAATTTGCTGATATTGAAGTAGTTATGGCCACGTTTTCCGCAGCTTACCCTGGTAACCTGAGAGGTTCAATTATGGGCGATGCCCGCTATCCTATTGGACGTTTTACCCCTGACCCAAATCCAACGCCTGCCACGCGCAACCGCCACATTGAGCAGATTTCCGGCATGCCCGCACACATGCGCCAAGCCATTACCGGGCTGAAAAAAGACCAGCTCGATACCCCCTATCGGGACGGTGGCTGGACTGTCCAACAGGTCGTCCACCATCTGCCGGACAGCCATCTGAACGCCTATATCCGCTTCAAATGGGCTTTAACGGAAGATGCACCAACAATCAAGGCCTACGATGAAGGCGCCTGGGCTACGCTCAAAGACTCTGAGTTAACCCCTGTTGATGTGTCACTTACGCTGC
>DASXIL010000272.1:0-3290 GCA_036497985.1 Candidatus Angelobacter sp.
GTACGGAAACTCCATTTATTCCTGCAATCACGCGCCGCAAGTCTTCGTTGTCGGGATCAAGTTTCGAGGCCAGCACGAGCATCGAATGATCCAGAGTGAATTCAGTTTTCGAAGATGCGCTCAGGCGTAAGGATTCGATCCCCTGCGGAATTCGTTCCATCGATTGTTGCGCGTGGACCAGTGTGGCCGGGCAGACTGCAATCAGAAGGCTGCAAAGAAAATGCCGAAACTTCATAGGACGCCTCGCAATAAAGCGGTGTAGCGGACGGTCGGGTCTATGATACGTACTGATAATACCTGCCGTAATAACGTGGGAACCCACCAGCGGCGATTAAGTTGCTCTATCTTAGTGTTTAAATTTGCGGCAAGAATGTCGCATGCCCGTTCGCCTAGGGCGATTGGCCGGGTGCCCGCACACGTGTTTTGCTCACCGGAACCCTCAAAAAATAGTCCGGCTTGTCCGCCGCGAACGCGGCTGTGATTCGCCGGCAAGAATTGTGCAACGACGTGACAAGCCATTGACATCTTCCCTTCTCTGGAACACTAGCATTCGATCTCCAGCAGGACAGAGATTTATCTTTCGCTCTTTTCCCAGCGCGAGTTGATTTCTCAAGTCCCGCTCACACATTCAGGAGGTTTTTATGCAGTGTCACAAGTTTGCTTTCTCTCTCTGCCTTGGACTTGCGGGACTATTGGTTTCTACAGCGTCCATGGCTCAATATCGCATCACCAATCTCGATTCCAATCAGATCGGCGCAGCTCGACACATCGATCCACTTCAAGTCAACGGATGGGGTCTGGCTTATGGCCCCGGTAGCCCTTTCTGGGTTAGCGACGAAGGCTCGGGCTGGTCGACACTCTATGACGGCCAGGGAGTCAAGAAAGCGTTGGAAGTTTTGATTCCATCGGCGGGGGCCGGTCCGGGATCCGCCACCGGCATCGTTTTCAACGGTTCAACCAATGACTTTCAGGTGGCAAATTGGAAGGCAGTCTTCCTGTTTGCAACTTTGGACGGAACCATCAGCGGATGGGCTCCGCAGTCCAACCCGAACGCCGCGATCATTGCAGTCAATAACTCGGCAGCAGGAAATGTATATACGGGGCTCGCGGTTACAAATAACCTGACGGGAAATTTTCTGTACGCGGCTGACCTCGCCCATAACAAGGTCGACATGTTCGACGCACAATTCAACCTGGTGAAGTCGTTTACCGATAGCAAGCTACCTGCGGGCTTTGCTCCCTTTGGCATCCAAGACATTAATGGTATGGTCTACGTCACGTTTGCCCCAAGCACTGGCGATCCCGGCGGAGTCATCGACATTTTTAAAGAGGATGGCACGTTCGTCCGCCAGTTAGCGCAAGGCCCGCCGTTGAACCAACCGTGGGGAATTGCTATGGCACCCGCTAATTTTGGTGCGCTAAGTAATACCCTGCTCATCGGTAACAACACGAATGCCGGGGCCATTCATGGGTTTAACCCCCTAACCGGAAAGCTGGTTGGCACTCTGAGAGATGCCAACGGTAAGGACATTTTCATCGATCAACTCTGGGGAATCAAATTTGGCGGTGGGACGGCAAACGATGGCCGCACCAATCAACTATTTTTTACCGCCGGGCCTCACAATAATTTGGCGGGAACGTTCGGCGTGATCCAGCCACAATGAATCACTAAGCCTGAATCATAGGGGTCGCGTGAAGAGGCGAAATGCGACGCACGACAAGGGGCCGCGCTCGAAGCAGCCCCTTGTGTGTCGCTTAAACTTTTTACGTTTTCGATTCACGACGCAGGGCAATGGTGAAATTGTCAACATTTTGTCAAATCCCATAGTCAATTTCAGCGAAAAGAGTTTATTGGCATTATTATCAGCCTGTTAAGGATTTTCGTAGCGGACTTTTAAGTTGGGTAAAAACTGGGTGAGAAAGAATATGGCTTCCATTTCACAAGAGACAGTTTCTGAGGCACCGGCCGATTCTAGGCCGAACAATTCTGAACGAATTCTGGTAATTGAAGATGACCGTGCAGTTCAGAAAGCTCTTAAACGTTTGTTTGAGGCGGAGGGGTTCGCGGTCGACATCGCCGGCAGCGGCAACACCGGGATGGAAATGTTTCGCGCTGCTCCCCCATCCGTGTTGGTGCTTGATCTAAGTTTGCCGGGAACTCCGGGGCAAGACATTTGCCGGGAAATTAGTCAGCAGGCGCCTTCATTGCCAATCATTATCCTTAGCGCCAAGGCCGAGGTTATGGATAAGGTGTTGTTATTGGAACTCGGTGCGCACGATTACGTTACAAAGCCATTCAGCCCTCGGGAACTTTTGGCGCGCGTAAGGACCGCGATGCGCCGGTCCACGAGAATTTCAGCTACCGAAACCTGCGCGTTCGGAAACGTAAGGGTCGACTTTACAAAGATGGAATTGTGGCGCAACGGCACCCCGGTACAACTCACCTCTCAAGAATTCAAGTTGCTAAAGTTTATGGTCCAGAATGCGGAACGAGTTCTATCCCGCGAAGAATTGCTCAACCATGTTTGGGGATATCAAAGTTATCCCAGCACACGCACGGTAGATAACCACATTCTTCGACTGCGGCATAAGGTGGAGAACGACCCTGCGAATCCTCTGCACTTCCGCACGGTCCACAGCTCGGGCTATAAATTTGTGCCCTAGCCGATGCGCCTTAGGAATATGAAGCAGCTGCGTTTTCCGCTCCGGCGTACCCGTCCAGGATGCTGCCGCCGCCTGCCGGTGGTCCAACAATGTATAACTCATAAACTGATTTGCAGGATAAAATCCTTGCGCGCAAACGTCTGAGGCAAAGTGAGAGGAAGATCATGGGCGGAATTCGATTGCGTACGAAATTCCTGCTTTCCATGGTGGCGGTGTCGTCGACGTTAACGCTGGCGACGCTGCTCGTAGTGAGGAGCACAGTCCAGAGGCAAGTGCGGCTCGGCATACAACGCGATCTCGAAAATTCAGTTTCCGCCTTTCACAACCTGCAAAACCAGCGTGAAGCCATGCTGGAACGCTCCGCGGCGCTTCTGGCTGACCTGCCTAATGTTCGTGCCCTGATGACCACCCACGATCCTGCGACCATTCAGGACGCATCACGAGATTTGTGGCAATTAGCAGGCAGCGATCTGCTGTTGCTGGCGGATTCTTCCGGCAAGGTCATGGCGCAACAAGGTACTCCGACTGAAGTGAATATTGGCGATGGGCAGGCGTTCCTGGCGAGTGTGGTGTCGCGGGAAACCACACGCCACTGGTGGCCGGTCGAAGGGCATCTCTACGAAGTA
>DASXIL010000273.1:0-4654 GCA_036497985.1 Candidatus Angelobacter sp.
CGGTGATGCGCCCCGCGCGGTCAATATCCACGATGCCAAAGTGATAGCACTCTTCCGGAGAAATCAGGATCGTGGCCAAAGTCACGTCCGCCTCGGTGGACTTGTGATGGTCAAGCATCAGCTGATAATTCATTTTGTAAATATGGTCCCCGGAGAGGATCAGCACATGCTTTGACTGCTCAGAGCCGATGGAATAGATATTCTGGTAAACGGCGTCAGCGGTGCCAAGATACCAGCTGTCACTCACGCGCTTCATCGGCGGAAGCACTTCAATGAACTCGCCCAACTCGCGCGCCACCACCGCTCCCCAGCCTTCGCGGATGTGCCGGTTCAATGAGAGCGCTTTGTATTGCGTAAGGATATAGACCTTGCGCAGGTCTGAATTGATGCAGTTGGAAAGCGTGATATCGATAATGCGATAGTTGCCGCCGAAAGTCACTGCCGGTTTGGCGCGGTCGCGCGTAAGTGGATAGAGGCGTTCTCCGGCGCCGCCGGCGAGCAATACTCCAAGTGTATCCTTCATAATTTTTCGCGGACCATCTTTTGCGGGACAGCAGGGGAACTCTGGGACACCAAACAATCTTGGATGCCAAAATTTTATGCTAGCAGAAAAAAGAAAAACCGGCGCAGCTCTGGCTGACCGCCGGACCCTCTTCCACGGAATTTTTCAGCTACGCGGCGTCGTCAGTGGCGATGCGTAGAGACTTCAGAAAGCGCACATCGTGGGCATTGATGCTGAATTCAGGTTCAGCATTCTTTTTGCGCGAGCTCACCAGCTGCGGCGCCGCGGTTTCCTCGTCATGCTTGTTGAAGCCGATGGTAGCTTCCAGCACCAGGAAAACGTCAAAGCCTTCATCTTTTATTTTGGCAATTACCTGCGCGATCTGCTCAGATTCAGAAAGAGATACGTTGATGGCCTCTCCCAGGTCTTTCATTAATTTTTTCAATCGTGGATTCACGCAAACTCCTCTAGACCTTAGAATTAGATGCCCGTAGGGTTACCTGCGTTTTATTGTTTCCGCTTAATCCACCGATTTTCGAGCTACAATACCCAAAATGGCACAAATTTCCGCGGTTAAAAATGCTCTGCAAAGCGTTGTAAAGAAAGACCGCCTGCTCAATGCGGTCTTTGCCGGCGGAAAATCGTTCGTCGTTTCCGTAAGCCGCACGTTTTATGCCTTCTGGCTTCAGACCACCGGCTTGATGTTCGTGCTTTTCACCGTCCTCGGAGCCTCATCTCTGGTGCGCCAGTACCACAAAGACCATTTTGCCGACCACCAGCGCACCACGATTGAAGCGATCTTCACCGTGGTCTGCTTCTACTTTACGATCCATTCTTTCATTAAAGCCAGCCGTACTCTCAAGCGGAAGAAGTAGCTGGCCTCTAGCCTTAGCTTCTCTCGGAGTATCATTAATCCATTAATCTGTAGCTCTGAACATGCCCCAGGACACCAAAATCGAACGTGACGCCGAGCAACTCAAAGACATCACGCCCCAACCTCTTTATACTCCGGCTGATCTCGATGGCTGGGAATACGAGGCGGACGCGGGCTATCCCGGCGAATTTCCGTTTACCCGCGGCGTACAGGCCACCATGTATCGCGGCCGGCTGTGGACGATGCGCCAGTATGCCGGCATGGGCGACGCCGAAGAATCCAACAAACGCTATAAATATCTCCTTTCTCACGGGACGACCGGCCTTTCCGTGGCATTCGATCTGCCTACGCAGATCGGCATGGATTCAGACCACGCCATGGCTGCCGGTGAAGTAGGTAAGGTAGGCGTGGCTATTGACTCCATTGAGGATATGGAGCGCCTTTTCGCGGGCATCAACCTGGAAAAGATTTCCACGTCGATGACCATCAATGCCAGCGCGGCCATTCTGCTGGCGCTCTACATTGCCGTGGCCCGGCGCAATGGCTCAGACACGCGCAAGCTCAGCGGCACCGTGCAGAATGACATCCTTAAGGAATACATTGCGCGCGGGACATATATCTATCCGCCGCGCCAGGCGCTGCGGATTATTACCGACATGTTTGCTTACGCCAATGAGCACGTGCCGGAGTGGAACCCGATTTCAATTTCCGGCTACCACATGCGTGAAGCCGGCTGCACCGCCGTACAGGAAGTGGCGTTCACGCTGGCCAATGCCATCGCTTATGTGGATGCGGCTTTGCGCGCTGGGCTGGATGTAGACAAGTTTGCGCCGCGCCTTTCGTTCTTCTTTAACGCGCACAATAATTTTCTGGAAGAAGTGGCCAAGTTCCGCGCTGCCCGCCGCATGTGGGCGCGCATTATGAAAGACCGTTTCCACGCCAGGAACCCCAAGTCGCTGATGCTGCGTTTTCACACGCAGACCGCCGGATCGACGCTTACCGCGCAGCAGCCGGAAAACAATATCGTCCGCACGGCTTTGCAGGCGCTGGCCGCTGTGCTCGGAGGAACGCAATCGCTCCATACCAACGGCTTTGATGAAGCTCTAGGCCTGCCCACAGAGGAAGCCGCGCGTATCGCGCTGCGCACACAGCAGATCGTGGGACACGAAACCGGCGTGGCCAATACCATCGATCCGCTGGCCGGGTCTTATTACATTGAATCGCTGACCAATGAGATTGAGCGCCGGGCCCAGCTTTATCTCGATAAGATCGAGTCTCTCGGCGGAACACTGCGCGCGATCGAGCAGGGCTATATCCAGCAGGAAATCCAGAATGCCGCTTACGACTTCCAGCAGGGCGTGGACCGGCTGGAAAACGTCGTGGTGGGCGTTAACCGTTTTCAGACTGAAGGCGACCGCAGCGTTCCAGTCCTCCGTATTGACGAAGCTCTTGAAGGCCGCCAGGTGGAACGCGTGCGCGCCTTGCGTCAGCGTCGCGACAAAGCGAAGTGGGAAGCCGCCATTCGCGCCGTGGAAGACGCCGCTCGCGGCGACCAAAACCTGATGCCGCACATCATCCACGCCGTTGAGAGTTATTGCACCGTGGGCGAAATCTCCGACAGTCTGCGCAAAGTCTTCGGCGAATATCAGGAAACCGTGGTGATCTAGGGATTGCGAAAATCGTCAGAATTGAAAATTGTCAAGATTTGAAAAACCAAAACCTTTGAAACGCAGAGGAACGGAGGGAGCGGAGGAAAATCGGGTGATCGTGCGTGATCAGGAGATCGGGCGATCGGCAAATTGTGGCATCGGGGTTGTTGGCGAATGAACCTGTCCCTTGCGGCCACTCTCGGTTTCATAAGTCAATGTGCTAAATCGTGGCATCTTCACCTCAGAACGACGCACCGGAAAATGGGGTTCATCGCAGGCGAGGGGCTGCGGTCCACGATCCTTAAGCCGTCCGCGATCCTTATATATGTAGGGCTTTCCCTGGAATGTTTTAGGGCCTTCCTGCTAGGCTGTGGCGGGCAACGGCCCATTTTGGCACTTGTGGGCAAGAGCACTTCAGCGCTTCCCCTTAGGTACTCCCCAGATGGGGTTTACTCTTCCCGTAAGTGCATGAACCTTAGAGGGGGAACGGCTGATTGACAATTTCTGTCACCCGGCACACAATCGCCCTACTCAAGTTTTCCCACTCGCCAGCGGCTGTCCCCCGGCCTCTTTGAGACATGGTGCGCTTGAGACAAATTCATCCAGGACCTGCAACTAACTATGTCGCAAAGGCTAGGCGATCTTCTGGTCAAAGAGAAGATCATCACGCACGACCAACTCGATAAAGCGCTGAAGGCGCAGCGTGACTCCGGCCCCAATTCACGCCTGGGTTCCACGCTGGTCCACCTGGGATTTGTAAGCGATGAGGAAGTCACCAATTTTCTTTCGCGGCAGTACGGCGTCCCCGCCATTAACCTGCAATATTTTGAAATCGACTCTTCCGTGGTCAAGCTGATCCCGGAAGAGACGGCCAAACGCTACCAGATTCTTCCGCTCAGCCGCGTCGGCGCATCGCTGACCATTGCCATGGTTGATCCGACGAACGTTTTCGCTATGGACGATATCAAGTTCATGACCGGCTTCAACATTGAGCCGGTAGTGGCGTCTGAATCCGCCATCATGGAAGCGATTGAAAAAGCCTACGGCGGTTCGCAGCAGGAATCAAACGTGGATGAACTGCTGGCCTCCATGGGCGATGAGGCTGACGTAGAGCTCCAGGCCGAGCAGGACGACATCGACCTGGCGGAGTTGGAGAAATCGGCCGACGAAGCGCCCATTGTGAAGCTGGTAAATATTGTGATGACGGACGCCGTGAAGCGCGGCGCCAGCGACATCCACATTGAGCCTTACGAAAAAGAGTACCGCGTGCGGTTCCGCATTGACGGCATATTGCAGCACATCATGTCGCCGCCCATGAAATTGAAAGACGCCATCACGTCGCGCATCAAGATCATGGCCAAAATGGATATCAGCGAAAAGCGCCTGCCGCAGGACGGGCGCATCATGCTGAAGATGCAGCTTGGCGGAAAAAAGAAGCAGCTCGATTTCCGCGTGAACTGCCTGCCCACGCTGTGGGGCGAAAAAGTTGTCATGCGGCTGCTCGATAAAGAGAACCTGCGGCTGGATATGACCAAGCTTGGCTTTGAGCCGGAGTCGCTGGAGAAATTCCAGCGCGCAGTCCTGAAGCCTTACGGCATGGTGCTGGTCACAGGTCCCACGGGATCGGGC
>DASXIL010000274.1:0-2970 GCA_036497985.1 Candidatus Angelobacter sp.
AAGAAGTTTTGAATGCAGACTACATGTTCAGCCGGGCGCATATTGCGTCGCGAAAGGTTCGGGATCGTCAGAAGATCTGTGGTCTGGATTTGTTTCGCACTCGTCGCCGTGACGTCATTCTCGCAAGAAAAGGCCGGACCGACTGCGCAGTCCGCAACACCCACGGTGAATACCCAGCTCCCTGTGAACTGGCTCTATGGCGCATACATTCCCAAAGAAGCTCCGCTGGTTGCGTTGAATGGTCGGGAGCGTTTTAAGCTCTATGTTCGGCAAACATATACAACACCTGGCATTTACATTAAAACCGCATTTTTTGCTGTGCATGATCAAGTGAGGAATACGCCTGAAGACTGGGGTGATGGATTCTCTGGTTTCGCTAAACGTGTCGGTTCCAACCAGGCAACGAATATCATCCAGAATTCATTCACCTCATTGGGGCAGGGAATGGTTGGATGGGAGCCCCGTTACGATCGATGCAAGTGCGACGGGTGGCCACGCTTGCGACACGCGTTCGTCAGAAACTTCATAACCTACAGCCACAATGAACAATCCATCAGGCCCAATATCATGCCATTTGCGGCGGCATTCGGAGCCGGAGCAATCGCCGCGACATGGAATCCAAACAATCCAACCATTACGGTAAAGGGCTATCAGAGTGTATTTACGCAAGCGTGGGTTGGAGTGATCATCAACACGATTGGTGAGTTCATGCCCGACGTGAAGAAGAAGCTGAGCAGACACAAAGACAAAGACTGATCTCTGCTTCAGCGATCTATTTTTGCCATGGAACCGGTGCCTTCGGCAGATTCCAATGGAACCAGACGCTGCACACGCGAAGTGAAAAACAGACTGCCCCCTCCGAGGACAGCGGCCAACGTCGGATGGAATCCCAATCTGCGTCCCACTACCATTACCCCGGATCCAACGAGTGCGGCTGTAGCGTAGATATCCGTGCGCAAAATAACGGGAATTTGCATCAGCAAGATATCCCGTATTGCTCCTCCACCGACGCCCGTGATCGTTCCCATCAAAGTGGCGATGAATGGAGGAATGCCGTAGTTCAAGGCCTTCTCTGTTCCAGCCACCGCAAATAAGGCGAGTCCGGCGGCATCCAAAATCATCAAGAGCTGCGCAGGAATCTGCTGCGCAAATTGATGGAGGATGAACACAGCAACTCCGGTAGTAAAGGCACTCGCGGCATAGCGCCAATCGCGGATCGCCTGTGGCGGGCTGGCACCAATCAGAACGTCGCGCAACACGCCGCCGCCGAGAGCCGTTGCAAATGAAACCACCATCACACCGAAAAAATCGAGATTGCCTGCGATGGCCGCGAAAGCGCCTTCCATCGCAAACAAAACAGTTCCCGCGTGATCGACTACAAATAGCAGCCTGTCCGCCTGATTTTTCATGCTTGTGTCTTTGAGAGGACGGTGTGTTCCCAGCGGAGTGGTGGTCCGCTTCCCCACAATTTAACACTGTTGCAGGCGGCAGGCCGAATGCAGTCACCTATGCGGTTTTCGCATATGGCCAGACGCTGCGCGCGTGGGCGAGGCTTACTGCCCACCAGTGCAGGCGGCGGAGCATCGCATCCATTGAACGGTCGGCGCGTTCAGGACTGCGCAGAGTTCCGTTTGCGTCGAACTGTTCCCAGGCGCCGGCGAAGCTGACGCTGTCCCGGATTGTGACGGCGTGAAGTTCTGCAAAGACGAGGCGCAACTGTTCAACTGCGCGCAGACCGCCCGAGATGCCGCCGTACGAGACGAAGGCGACCGGCTTGGCATGCCACTCGGGCCCGTAAGAATCGATGAGGGCCTTGAGTGGCGCAGGATAACCGTGGTTGTACTCGGGCGTGACCACAATAAACGCATCGCAAGCGGCAATGCGCTGCTTCAGGTCGGGGGCGCTGCCGGATTCGGCCGGGGCGGGATCAATGGTTTCGAGAGAAAAGCCTTCACGTGCAGCGACTTGTTCGGCGGTCCAGCGCGCCACTGTGTCGCAGAAGCGGCCCGCACGCGTCGAGCCGTAGACAAGCCCCACCTTGATCGGGGATTCCATCATGCTGTATTCCTCCACTGGATTGAGGATAAAACCTAAAGTAAACTTGAGGTCAAGGGGGATGGGCATGGTCGATAAATTGCGGAAAACGGAGGTGGAACGGCCGCCAATCAACCGGGCGCTTACGGTAGGAGAGGTCGCAGCGCGGAGCGGAGTAGCGGTCTCAACTCTCCATTTTTATGAAGCTGAGGGTTTAATCAGCAGTTGGCGCAACAGCGGGAATCAGCGGCGTTACGCGCGTGAGGTGCTGCGCAGGGTGGCGGTGATCAAGGTGGCACAGAGGACGGGGATCCCGCTTGCCGAGATTCGGGATGCGCTCGCAACGTTGCCGGAGAAGCGAACACCAACCGCAACGGACTGGAAGAAGCTTTCAGCTCGGTGGCGACTGCAGCTCAACGATCGGATCGAGCGCCTGACGCGTTTGCGCGACCAGTTGGATGGCTGCATTGGATGCGGATGTTTATCGCTGGAAACCTGCCCATTGAGGAATCCCTGGGATCGTCTGGCGGAAGAGGGACCTGGTCCGCGGCTGCTGGATCCGGAGATGTGTTGCCGGAAGTGAACCGCTGGTTGGAAGATGACGACGCAATCTCGGGACCCGGCTAACGTCAATATTGCGATTTTCCTGACGCAGAATTCATAAAACTTCGGAGCGATGTTTCCCGTCTTGTCAGTAGGCATTCAATTTTCCCAGTTTCGTTCACCTGTGTCGGAGAACCGGCAGGGACCCTGCGTACGCTCATATTGCTCAAACGCGCACTCCGCTCTTGCCCCATTTTGGGGCTGATCATTTTCGCGGTCAGTCTGACTTCGAGCGCACTCGCACATTCAAGTACGATCGACGATGTGGTAGCTTCCGGCGATGTAGTAACGCTACGCGCGCTGCTCAAAGCAGATCCGGCGCTGGCTGTGGCG
>DASXIL010000275.1:0-8556 GCA_036497985.1 Candidatus Angelobacter sp.
TCTTCACGGTTATAGGCAATGCCGCCGCCGCTGCCGCCCAGCGTGAATGACGGGCGGATGATGAGCGGAAAGCCGATCTTGCCGGAGAAGTCGAGCCCGTCTTTCAGGTTGTTGACCAGCGCGGATTTCGGCACGTCGAGCCCGATGCGCGTCATGGCATCTTTAAAAAGCAGCCGGTCTTCCGCCATCTTGATGGCCCGGAGCTGCGCGCCGATCAGCTCAACGTTGTATTTCTCAAGAATGCCGGAATCGGCCAGCTCCACGGCGAGGTTGAGCGCTGTCTGGCCGCCGACCGTGGGCAGCAAAGCGAACTTGCCCGGTTGTCCACGCAGCATTTCTGATTCCTGGCGGATGATCTCTTCCAGATATGTCTTGGTCAGCGGCTCAATGTAAGTGCGATCCGCCATCTCCGGATCGGTCATGATGGTGGCGGGGTTGGAGTTCGCAAGCACCACCTCATAGCCTTCAGCCTTGAGCGCCTTGCAGGCCTGCGTGCCGGAATAATCGAACTCCGCCGACTGGCCAATGACGATGGGCCCGGAGCCGATGATCAGGATCTTCGCGATGTCATTACGACGTGGCATTTTAAATTCAATTCACCACGGAGACACGGAGGCACGGAGAAAGGCAAAAAGATGTAGCCGCTGATGAACTCAGAAGGACGCTGATCAGAAAATCCATTCCCGTCAGCTCTTTCGGATCAGCGCTCATCGGCGCTGATCTGCGGCGAACATCTCTTCCTGCTTTCCTCCGTGTCTCCGTGCCTCCGTGGTGGATTCTCATTTCCCCTTCCACTCTTCCATCAGTCCCATAAAGTCCTTGAACAGGTAGCGCGAATCATGCGGACCGGGCGAAGCCTCCGGATGGTATTGCACTGTAAACAGAGGCAGCGTGCGATGGCGCAGGCCTTCCAGCGTATTGTCGTTCAGGTCGATGTGCGTCTTCAGGATTTCAGAATCTTTGAGCGAATCCGGATCGACGGCGAAGTTGTGATTGTGCGCCGTGATTTCAATCTTGCCGGTCTCCAGCTGCTTTACCGGATGATTGCCGCCATGGTGGCCGAACTTCAATTTGTATGTCCTGCCGCCCAGCGCGAGGCCGACCAGTTGATGGCCGAGACAGATGCCGAAGATCGGCGTCTTGCCCATCAGTCGACGAATGTTGTCTGCGGCGTAGGTGCATGGCTCGGGATCGCCGGGGCCATTCGAGAGAAACACGCCGTCAGGATTGAGAGACATTACGTCTTCCGCGCTGGTCATGGCCGGGACCACGGTTACGCGGCAACCCTGATCAACCAGCATGCGGAGAATGTTCTGCTTGATGCCGAAGTCATACGCCACCACGTGTTTGCTGGGAGGCCGGTCCTTTACGCCGACAACCTCCGTAGGCTCATGTGAGCGCGTTCCGGTTTCCCACTGGTAGCGCTGCTTGGTGGTGACCACTTTGGCCAGGTCGGTGCCGTCCATCTTGGGAAGCGCGCGGGCTTTGGCGATGAGTTTCTCCGCGTCGGTTTCAATCGAAGAGATCACGCCGCGCATCACGCCATTGGTGCGCAGGTGGCGGACGACGGCGCGTGTATCGATATCGGCAATGACAGGGATCTTGAATTTTTCCAGATACTCGTCGGTCACCTGCTGTGAGCGCCAGTTGGAGCTGATGGGCGAAAACTCCCGTACGACCAAGCCCTCTATATAGGGATGCGTTGCCTCATTGTCTTCAGGGTTGGTGCCGTAATTCCCGATCTGAGGGTTGGTCAGGACAACAATCTGCCCTGCATAAGAAGGATCGGTGAAAATTTCCTGGTAACCGGTGATGGAAGTATTGAAAACGACTTCCCCGTAGCATTCGCCTTTCGCGCCGTGACCTATGCCGCTGAAGATTCGTCCATCTTCCAGCGCAAGGATAGCCTGCATCGGAACTCCGAGGAGTGGATTTTACAGATTTTATCATCTCCGCTCACATGAGAGAAGGTGAGCAGCTGTGGATAAGCGGGCATGAAATTAGAAGACGCGGCCTCATCGAGCGAGTCCTGATGCCGGGCCAAGCCCGAAAGTGAGAAATAACATTGCTGGACGAGATTACCCCGATGACGAAAATGCAAATTTCGCTTTAACTTCTCCTTTGACTCCCTTAAAATGAATTTTCTTTACTAGATCAACATTAAAATGCTTGCATCGCCGATATATAGTGGTATAAGGAAGCTGTCAACTATATCTTGGGGTAGTCGCAACAATGGAATGCCTTTTGGCATCATAGAGTTGTGAATGATATAACCAATCCTCGCACGGTGAGTTCTGTGACTACTCGGCCACGGTCGCTGCCTGATTTCGATGATCCCCCGGTTGTGGAAACCGTAATGGGTTTGGAATTTGTTCGATTGAAAGGTTGGAGCATTCCCCATTTTGGCTTGCTCTGGAGCAAATTCAAGTCTGAATATCCTCACTTCGATGTGCAGCCAGCGCTTCAGAGCAATGTGGATGTCCAAGTTGGGGTGGAGGTACGGACTGCTTCAGCCCCAACCGTATCAGTCATGGCATTGCCTTCACTCAGGTGCTGGTTCTTTGACGAAAGCCGAACCAGTCTGATCCAAGTACAAGAGGACAGGTTCCTCCATAACTGGATCAAGAAGGGCAGTCAGGAGAAATATCCCCATTACGAAAATATCCGCCCGAAGTTTGAAATCGAATGGCAGCGGTTTTGCGCATTTTTATCGGAACAGAATCTTGCTACGCCAGTTGTTCAACATTGTGAGGTCACTTACGTAAACCATATAGAACGCGGCGCAGCATGGCGGACATTTGACGACTTGGCAGATGTTGTGTCTGTTTGGTCCAAACCCAGCACCGGATTCCTCCCTAGTCCCGATGCTGTGAACCTTAGCGTGAAATATCCAATGCAAGAAACTGACGGGACTCTAACGATAACGCTTGAACCCGCAATTCGCCACACAGATCAAAAAGAAGTCCTTCAATTGAGGTTGAGCGCCCATGCCCGGCCGGCCTCGCAGAATCTGGAGGACATCCTTAAATGCCTTGATATTGGTAGAGACTGGATTGTCCGCGGCTTTACCGATTTCACTAGTTCAAAGGCTCACTCACTATGGAAGAGGAGTATTTAAATGGGAGGAAGCGCTGCCCTAAGCCAAGGCTCCACAAAATGGAACCCACCTGCGAGTTCTCAGGCAAGTTCAGTAACGATCACGCAGACGCTCAGCAGGCAAGCCCCGTGGATGCAGCAAGCGTCAAGCAGGCTCAATGAGTTGAGACATCTTGCCCCGGACTGGGATGGCTACAAGAGTCCCAAAATCTCCGACCAAGCCCTGACTTCGGCTGAGGTTTTGCTTAACGCAATTAATCGGGAAGGTTTGACCTTGCCACGGATTTTACCTGTGAGCGGTGGGGGGATTGCCTTGGAGTGGAAGTGTGGTCAGCGTTCTGTAGACTTTGAAATATTGCCAAGCGGCTTGGTTGAGTACCTACGTACCGAGGAAAACAGTGATCGGTCCGAGTCAACAATTGAAGAAGGTGACTTGTCGGTCGCTCGTCTCTATGAGGCGCGTTTCATTATCGAGTGGCTCGTTGGTATCAGTTGAATGTCGTTGATTGGCAAGAATGCGACAACCCGATGAACCGATCAGCCCGGAAGAAGTGCTCTACCGAAGGATCTATTGCGAATGGATTACTTTCGACGATGGAATTCCAAGGGCGAGTTCTGTCGCCTTTAGAGATCGTAAAGAGCACAAGCTCTCGGTAGTAGTCGCTAGGGAAACTTCCGTGCGACGTTTACTGCGCGGGAGACCTGAGGACAGTGTGGTTTCGATCGTGGCGAAGGACGTCATTAGTCTCGGGCTGCGCATCGAACGTGATTTTGATCCCGATCAACCAGGGCACGCCGTAATAATACCTACGCCAAACATCAGTCGGGCTAAGAAGATCGCCGTGACTGCCAAGTGGGTTAAATTGCGGAACCCCAAGTCACTATCGTTCAAAGTTCGAAGATGGTGGCGACGCTTCTTTTAATAATCACATCCGCACGAAGCTTTTTTAGCGAATAATTATGTCAGGGGCACGAATTTTGAAAAGCACAGCCGATGAAAAGAACGGGGCCAGTTCCGGCCCGCAGGTCAACGTGTTTGCCGTGCACGGCGTGGAGCCTGAAGTACAGGCCTATGCCATGGCCAAATATTCGCGGTCGGCGCTGTCAATGAAGGAGTCGCTCAAGGAGATCAGCGAGCAGAAAGCCGAACAGTTTCTCAACACGTTTTATTTCCAGTACGGCCATCGCTCGATTGCCGATCTGGCGCACCTGGCATTTGCCATTGAAAAACTTTCAATTCTCGCGGCGATTGTTTTGGTCGATGAGCAGAGATGGGACGGGCAAGAGCGCTCCACGCGTTACCAGAATTTCAAAAAGAGCGGCTACTTCATTCCCGATTTCGGAGCAGACGCCGCCGCCCGCGCCGAATATTGCGCGACCATTGATTTTCTTTTTGCCGAGTATGAGGCGTTCACGCAGGAGATGCTGCGGTATTACACCGGCAAGATTCCGCGTCCGCAGGAAATGGCGGAAGACCAATACACACGCACGTTGCGCGCACGGGCCTTTGACAATTCGCGCTACCTGTTGCCGCTGGCGACAAACACATCCCTGGGCCAGATCGTGAATGCGCGCACCTTGGAAACGCAGATCGCGCGGCTGCTGTCGAGTCCCTATGCCGAGGTCCGGCACCTTGGCGCGTTGCTGAAAGATGCGGCCCGCGAGCCTTCTTACAACGTCCAGGCTGAATCCATGCGGGCTCTGGTGGAGGAGATCAAGGCAGTTAATCCTGAGCTGGGCGCGAAGGCCGAGCAACAGCTTCTGCGATCGACGCGTGTGGCGCCCACGCTGGTGAAGTATGCCAACGCCAGCGAGTACGAAAGCCGGACGCGCGCTGAGATGGAGCATGCCGCCGCTGAACTGATGGAAGGCGCGCCGCTGGAGCACAATCCTAAGATCGTCGACCTGGTGGAAGATGAACCGCTGGAAGTAGAAATGGCGGCGACACTGATTTATTCGGGCTGTCATCACTCTTACCGGCAAGTTACAGAGCGGGTGCAGGCGCTCACGGTGAAACAGCGCAGCGAAATCATCGACCTGGGAATACGCCACCGTGGGAGGCATGATGAGCTTTTGCGGAGCTTCCACGCCGGGCAGCAATTTAAATTTGACGTCCTGATGGACATAGGCGGCTTCCGCGACATGCATCGCCACCGCCGCTGCACGCAGATCGAGCAGGGTTTCACGCGCCATCACGGCTATGACACGCCGCCGGACATTCAGGTCGCCGGACTGGGCGCACGCTACAAAGCCGCGATCCAGAAAGCGATCCACGCCAGCGACAAGTGCAGCGCGGCCGGAGCACATGCAGAGCTTTATCTGTTGCCCATGGCATTCCGCAAGCGGACTTTGTTCAAAATGGATTTTGCTGAAGCGCTCTATATTTCAGAGTTGCGCAGCGGGGCGGCGGGACACTTTTCTTACCGGAACGTGGCCTATGCGATGTATGAAGAAGTGGCAAGGAAGCATCCATCGCTGGCAAGGTACTTCCGCGTGACGGACGTGCGCGAGCCAATTGATCTGCTAAAACGATGAGCCGAATTGGCTATAACAATAGCACTACGTAGCTTGATGACCTTACAAAAGGCCTGGTTCACCAAACTTTTAAAGACAATTATCGGTATTGCAAGATTTGCAAGTAAAATTTCTGCAAATTCAAAACGCGGGCTTATCCATAAAATGTCATTTTGGGCCGGAAAAATGCGAATGATTCCTCATTACCAAAGACTTACGTGACCAAAATCACCTTCCATTCGGTCGGTTTTCGCTATAAAATTATTAAATCCTGAAATGCAAGGTTAACGTGCTCACTTCCCCCACCGGCAGACGGTAAAGCCATCCCGCCGGGAGCTGCGTAGTCCATAATTTATTAACCGAGAATGGAGAAGGATTCGTCTTGCTAGAGTCGATGCAAAAGATAGCTATTTTGTATGACGCCAGTCAGGCGATCTTGTCTACATTCGATTTGGACGAGGTGCTGAACCGTATCCTCACCATCATTCGGGACTTTTTCCAGCTGCAGAATGGGGCCGTGCTTCTAATGGACAAGTCCGGGCAGGAGCTTCAGGTCCGTGCCCATCTTGGCCGCAGCAATCTCGACGTGGGCTATCGAATTCCTAAAGGCACGGGATTAACCTGGGCAGCGGCTGAGATCAAACGTCCGGTGTATGCGCCAGATGTCACCAAAGATCCGCGTTATCTGCGGAAGGTGGATGAAACCCGCTCTGAAGTGGCGATCCCACTCATGGTCCGCGATGACGTGGTTGGAGTGCTGGATTTTCAGAGTGAGCAAATTGACTATTTTGATCTGGAAAAGATTGACCTGCTCACGCTGTTTTCCACGCAGGCTTCCATGGCTTTGGAAAATGCCCGTCTGTATTCGGCGGAGCGCCGCCGGACCAAGCAACTGGAAGCAATCAATGCAGTGGCCAAGAAGACCACTCGCGTGCTGGACCTGGACGAACTGCTTACCGTAGTCTGCCGCTTGTTAATGGATTTGTTTGGCATTGACCATGCTGCCGTGCTGCTGGCGGAAGGCGACAGCCTTCGAGTGCGTGCACATGAGGGCAGGCTTACAGCAAACCTCAGCATGGGAGAGATTCTTTCTCCGGGAACAGGACTGGCAGCCCGCTCACTGCAGTCAGGAAGAAGCGTGATTGAAAATGACGTCAACAACGTGAAAGGCTACATCGCCGGATTTGTGGAAACGCAGTCGGAAATGTGTGTGCCGCTGGTGATCTTTGGTGAAAAGCTCGGCGTGCTGGCGCTGGATAGCGCCCAGAAAAACGCATTTGATCACGATGATGTGCAGCCTTTGGAATCGGTGGCGGACATCTGCGCCGCCGCCATCCAGAACGCGCACAACTTTGATCGCATGAAGCAGCTTGCCTATGTGGATGGCCTTACGGGAATCCACAATCGCCGCTTTTTCGAGATGCGCATTGTGGAAGAACTGGAGCGCGCGAGCCGCTTCCAGGGCCGTATGTCCGTGATTATGGTGGATATCGACCACTTCAAGAAGATGAACGATGAATTCGGGCATCTGCTGGGAGACGAAATGCTGCGGTCGGTTTCCACCATCCTGAAGCAACAGCTCCGCAAGATGGATATGGTGTGCCGCTATGGCGGCGATGAGTTTGCCATTGTGGTGCCGGAAACAAGCGGAGAAAGCGCTGTGAGGGTTGCGGAAAAGCTGCGCCGCCAGGTGGAGACACATTTTTTCCCAGGAGTGCCCCGGCCTGTTACCATCAGCTGCGGAGTGGCCGACTATCCCGCACACGGCCTGACGCGCGATGAAGTGGTGGCAGCAGCGGATGCCGCCCTGTACCAAGCCAAGCAATTGGGCCGCAATAAGGTGGCATCGGCCGACATGAAGAAAGAGTTTTCCGCCTCCAGATAAACAGAATCCAGGGAGATATGAGCAGCACCACAGTCGCGGCCATTTCGGGCAAGATCACTGCCAGGATCGCCAGCATCCATATTGATCCCGCTTGTAACACTTTCCTTAATGATTGTTTCAGGCAGTTCGGTATCACGGTTGTCGCGGCGGATGGCGACCCAATTTTGCTGCTGAATCGCCAGAAGTTTGAAGCCTGTGTGCTGCGCCTTTATGATCCTGAAGCCGACAGGATATTGAAAGCAGCGCGCAACTCGCCTTCAAATCGGCGCCTGGTGGTCTATGGGATCGCACGAAATACGCAGGAAGCGCTGCGCTATTCCAACTATGGAATCAATGCCGTTCTGGATGAGCCCTTGGATCGCCAAAGCGTATTGAAGGTGGTCCGTGCCACGCACCTGCTGGTGATCCATGAATTGCGGCGCTATGTGCGCATTCCAGTTGCTTCGCAGGTGGAGTTTGATATCAACGGCAGGCCGGTTATCGGGACAACCGTGGAAGTCAGCTCCGGGGGCATTTCCATACGTTGTCTTGCGCCACTGCCGAAATCTGATGCTATTCGGCTCACCCTAACACTGCCCGGAGTGGAGAAGTTATTTGTCCGGGCATTTGTCTGCTGGTACCGCGAGACCGACAAAGTGTATGGCATGCGCTTCGATCCCACCGACGAACGTCGATTAAGGGTCCGCGGCTGGATCGACCAATATCTGGAAATCGTGTAACTTTGGGATGCTCCCAACGTATAACAATCCGAGGCAGGACTCCGTTTTCATGCAAACCATTGAGCTCAATAACGTCCGTAAATCGTATGACCAGTTTGTGGCCGTAAATAACCTTTCCTTCAGCATTCCTCAGGGAGGCGTTTTTGGCTTGCTGGGGCCCAACGGCGCCGGCAAGACCAGTACGATCCGCATGATGATCGGAATCACCGTGCCTGATTCCGGCCAGATCAATCTTTTTGGCAAGCCTTTTGAGCGCAAAAGCCTGAGCAAGGTCGGCTATCTTCCGGAAGAACGCGGGCTGTACAAGAAGATGAAGATCATTGAACAGCTGATCTTCCTGGG
>DASXIL010000276.1:0-7424 GCA_036497985.1 Candidatus Angelobacter sp.
CGAGCAAGGTTGTGCGATCTGCTATTTCCGGAAATTCCTGGCGCACGTGATTGAGGTTTTCCAGGTCCATGGCAATCACCAGGTCAGCATTGGCCAGTTGGTCACGTTTAACGCGCGCCGAACGATGGCTGGAGAGATTGATTCCGTAGGAGGTTCCGATTCGCAGAATCTTTTGCGGGCAGCTTCTGCCCGCTTGATCATGAAACCCTGCCGAATCAATCGTGACACCGCTCAGCCGTTGTACCGCAAGTGCGCCTGCTAGCGGGCTGCGGCAGATATTGCCATAACACAGAAAAATAATCCTGCCCGGTCCGCCAGCGGCGTTCAGCCGGTGCAACAAAGTATGGTGGTGGCGCAGTAACTTGCGCTTGATTTGCCAGTCTTTGAGCTTGCGGTATATCGGGCGCACTTGGTCGGACAAACTCAGACTCAGCGTTCTACATGTGATTGCAAGGTCGCGCCAGTCAAAGTGGTCCCAGCTTTCACGCCCCGTCATGGGGCGCAGAAGTTCCAGGAAAGAAAAAACGCGAGACCGCGTATGGAGCAACCGGTCTTGCTGGTCTGCCCTGAGGTTGCATTTAAGCCAGTCCACGTCTGTACGCAGATCGCGTGTGTAGTAAGGGACTTTGTATTTTGGTTGTGGAGCCGTTTCATCGCCTCGCGCGATTTGCATCAAGCCCAGCGGAAAATCCACGCCGGAATCAATGGAAAGCGCCAGTGATCCCCACAGACGCGGGTTAATCTCCATCAGCCAGTGCTGCCCTCTGGTGTCCATCTTGAATTCCACCATGGCCACGCCGTGCCAATTGAGGGCGGTCAAAAGTTTTTCTGCGTCATGCAACATCGCCTGCGGCGGATCAATGGAGCGGCGGTAAGAGCTGGCTCCTCCTTTTAGCGGATACTCATGCACCCGTTCATGCGCGAAGTGCCAGATTTTCTTGCCCCGGTTGAAAAGAAACTCCACACCAACCCCGCGACCCTGGATATATTCCTGCTGCTGGACGGCAGTAACTGGAAGCCAGCGCCGCAACTGCTCCTGCCGTTCTGATTCATTTTTCACAACGGCCACGGCGAGCGTCCGCAACGCGCCATCGACCATTACTTTGCTATGCGTCGGCTTGAGCACCACCGGGAACTGTTGTACCAGCCTGATTTCTGCCAGAGTTGAAAGTAAAACTCCTCTGGGTGCGGGTACACCGAGTTGATGCGCCAATTGCCACGTCTTTTCTTTGTCCAGAGCAATCTCAAGTGCTTGATCGCCAGCAATGACGGCCTTGCGCCGAAGAGGATGATTCTCATCCAATTGCCGCACCCCAAGAAGTGATGTTTCCGTGGCCGGCACAATCAGCCCATAATTGCGGAGCTTATCCTGCTCCCGCAACCACCCTTCGAAGTCCGCCGCTCGCTCCTGGGAAGGTTGCAGCAATTTGCGCGAGACGTAGCGTGAATTCATTGCCAGGCAGTCCGGGGCTTCAGCCGCAAGGTCTACCTGCACGCCGGCCCGGCCCAGACTTTGCAGGGTTTCAAGCGCCGCGCGACTATGTCCGTCAAGAACCAGTGTCGTCATTTCACTCATGCTTCTGGCCTGTGCAGCCGCCACGCTGTCATGGCGGCACTTTCCGCGCTGGGAATGCGAGGCAGCCGGTGAAGGTCAAGCCCCTGGCTGCCATCTATGATGCCGCTTTCGGTGGTTACTGCGGCACGATACGTTTTCTGAACCAATTGATACGCTCGTTTATCGTACGCGCCGTTGGGATAGCAGAAGAAATCTACGTTCCGTTGCAGCCGCTGTTCCAGACATCGGCGGCTTTCCAAAATTTCCGATTCGATTTCCTCGGCACTCAGCGTGGTCAAGATGGGATGGCTCAGCGTGTGCGACCCTATGGTGATGAGATCACGATCAAGGGAGCGCAACTCATTCCAATCCATTATGTCAAAAGCTTCGCGCTGAGCGTCTGTCGGCTGGAAGCCCGCAGTGGCTTGTTTGATAGTTGCTTCAGCCATGCGGCGCTGTTGCAGCCGCAGAGTTTTCATCCACTCGATGATTGCATCGACCGAGGTACCCGGCGACAGAAGCTTCATTCGGAGTTCAGCCAGGTTTGCAGTTGCCAGCGTCTGCAAGCGGCATCGCATTTCGTGGTTCCATAGCCACTCGCCGGATTCCACCAACGCCGGACAGACAAACATCGTCGCCGGTATTTGCAGTTCACGCATGATGGGATAAACCACAGTCAGGTTGTTACGCAGTCCGTCATCGAAGGTCAAAACAATTTCGTTGGTTAGCGGAAAGGAGCCATTTGTTATCCGGTCCAGCATCGCTCCCAATGACACTACCTTGAAGTAGCGGACCAGATAACGCAACTGCGCCGCCAGGGCTTGAGCGCCTTGCTGCGAAACGCCATGGTACATGAGGATGCGTCCGCAGCCCTGATGCCGGGCAATGACCGACGAGAGGCCGCTGCGGAATGAGAGGGCGTGCCCAAAAGATTTCAATTCGGTGGTAACAGACAAAAAATTAGCTCCATTCGCGGCTTGAAGCCAGGCACACGATTGCAGAGATTAACCAGAGGTGAGAGCAGTTCGCTTGCCGTTTGGTCTCGTTCAAGCACAGTCAAACCGTCACGAGGCCGGGCATCGTTGTGTGCGTGTTTCCACCAAGTTAGCGGGGATTTGCGATTGTTCCACGCGGGAAGCCCATGATCGAAAAGACAATGAGATTGCTCACCGTGTGCAATATTTTTCACATCTGCTGAAGTAGTTCTGCAAATTCCACCGTAACCCATTGCTTTCACAGAGACTTCAATAAGACTTCAACGGCATCCGTGTTGCACTATCCGATGCCAATAGGCAAGTCTCGCCTGAAAGGTGTCCCGGAAACGAGGATTGGTTGAAGAAGCAGGACCAAAACCCGAAACAAATGACCCATGTTCTCAGCGTGGACGTGGAGGATTATTTCCAGGTAGAAGCGTTTGCCGGATCGGTCGACCGAAAAGGCTGGCACCGGTGGCCTTCCCGGGTGGTGGCTAATACCCACCGGGTGCTGGATCTTTTTGACCAACACAATGCTAAGGGGACGTTTTTCTTTGTAGGCTGGATCGCCGAGCGATTTCCGCAGCTGGTACGCGAGGTCCAGTCTCGCGGACATGAGCTTGCCTGCCATAGCTACTGGCACCGGACGGTATACAGCCTTACGCCGGATGAGTTTCGTAAAGACACCCGGCAAGCCAAACACGTGATTGAAGACGTAACCGGGATTCCAATTGCCGGTTATCGCGCGCCGAGCTGGTCGATTACAAAATCCTGTCTCTGGGCGCTCGACATTCTGGGCGAGGAGGGATTTACATACGATTCCAGCATCTATCCCATTCGTCATGATCTTTACGGAGTGCCCGGGGCACAAAGGTTTCCGTACACGCATGATTGCGCTAACGGACTAAAGCTTCGGGAATTTCCTCCCGCAACTCTCCGCTTTCTTGGCGCAAATTTTCCTGCCGCCGGCGGAGGATATCTACGGATTTTTCCATCGGCTTTTACCGAACTTGCGTTTCGCACATTTGAAAAAAAATACGACGAGCGCGTCGTCGTCTATCTGCATCCGTGGGAACTCGATCCGGAGCAACCGCGCATCAATGGGCCAGCGAAGTCGCGCCTGCGTCACTATACGAACCTTAAACATATGCATGCCAAGCTGAATACTGTCTTGCAGCGGCGTAAATTTCAGCCCTTCAAAGACGTTATGGCTGCTGAAGCCGCTGGAGCCAACGCAGAACAGAGTTTGCGCCACTCCGCCGGGATAGTAATCGATAAACATGTAAATAAACCGATTCACGCAGTCGCGCAAGTCGCAAAAGGCAGAAGATGACGCAGCTTTTCGCCAAAAGCAACATGGTCCTTGCCTACCACGAGGTAATGCCTGACTCGAACTACGCTTATTGTGTTACGTCCGCGGCATTTGCTGAACAACTGCGCTTGCTCGACTCGCTGAAAAAGAACAAGTCGTGCGACGCCCAGATTACTTTCGATGATGGCGAGAAATCGCAATTTCACAACGCGCTGCCGCTGCTCGCGGATTATGGAATGAAAGCCACTTACTTTGTCACACCTGGTCTGATTGGTACAGCAGCAAAATTTCTTGGCTGGGACGATTTAAGCGCGTTGCAGGCCGCGGGACATTCCGTTCAGTCCCATGGCTGGTCGCACAAGTTTCTTACCTTTTGTTCTGAAGCGGAACTTACCCACGAGCTGCGCGCCTCAAAGCAGTCTCTGGAAGATAATCTCTGCAGCGCCGTTGAAGAAATATCGGTTCCAGGCGGACGATGGAACCGCCGAGTGCTCCATGCCTGCGCCGCTGCCGGATACCGGCGCGTTTATGTTTCCGATCCCTGGGCAGCAACTGAAATCGATGGCGTTGAGGTAATTGGCCGGTTCATGGTGCGACGCACCACGACACCCGATGAGTTGGAAAGGATTGTGGCCAAAGATCCGGTGACACTTCGCAAATTGCGTCTCCGCTCGCAGCTGAGAGAAGGCGTGGTGGGTATTCTGGGAGATAGCTTGTACCACCGGTTATGGTGCCGACTGACTGGATACAACGATTTTGAAGCAGCGCGGCAGCAGGATATACACCCCTGAGAGAAAGTGGAATGAACGGCGTGAAGGTCTTACAACTCATTAGCAGCGGCGGCTATTACGGCGCGGAAAACATGCTGCTGAACCTCTGTGCCAGCCAGCAGAAGGCCGGTTGCCAGAACAGCCTTATGATTTTTTACAACGTGCATGTGCCCAACGTTGAATTCTATGAGCGCGCGCGGCGACGCGGTCTGAGCGTGCGCATGGTGCATTGCCAGGGCCGTGCAGACTGGCGCGCTGTCCGCCAGATTGAAGAGTGCATTCAGGAAGATGGCATTCAACTGCTCCACACGCATGGATACAAGGCCGATCTTTATGGTTACGTCGCCGCACGGCGTTCGCGGAAACCCATTGTGGCAACCTGCCATAACTGGGTTGGAGGGACCGCTGCTCTCGGAATCTACAATCATCTCGACCGCATGGCGCTCAAAAGATTTCACGGCCTGGCGGCGGTTTCTGATTCGGTAGCGCAGCGCCTGCTTGACTCCGGCGTCTCGGCAAAAAAAATCAGGACTATCGCAAATGGGATCGATGTACAGACGTTCGAGCGGGCACATGCTTTGCCTGAGCTCAATTCTGATGGAAACAAAGTAGTGGGTATGGTAGCCCGGCTTGATCTTCAGAAAGGCTTTGAATACCTGCTGCGAGCTGCTCGGGATCTTTGCGTCGCTTTTCCGGCATTGAAAGTTGTCATCGTGGGCGATGGACCGGACCGCAAAGCGATTGAAGACATGATCCAACGTTTCGGATTGCAATCCAATGTAATTCTCGCTGGCCAGCATTCCGATATGCCCGGTATTTATGCCGCTATGGATGTTTTTGTTCTGCCGTCTCTCAATGAAGGATTGCCCATGACTATCCTTGAGGCGATGGCCGCTTCCAAACCGGTAATAGCAACCAGAGTGGGAGCGATTCCCAGCGTAATTAAAGATGGAGAAACCGGCTTGCTAGTGGACCCCGGCGATACTTATGGATTGCGTAGCGCAGTTGCGCGCTTGCTTTCAGCGCCAGATCTATGCCGCCGCATCGGCGCAGCCGGTCACGCTTGGGTGAGCCGCAATTACACTTCTGAAACCATGGCGCTGAAATATCGCCAGATGTACGACGATGTCCTGGGTATTCCGACGATTGCTACGGTCCCTACACCAGCGCTGGATAACAGGAACGCTGATGCGAGGCGCGCGTGAGCCCGCTCAAACAGGCCTTGCCATCGACAGATATCACGCAAACTGTGTCGACCTCTGTTGTGAGCGTTTCCATCATCATTCCAGCACTGAATGAGGAAAAGATGATTGGCACCTGCCTGGAGTCACTGACACGGCTGGCCTTCGCGCGTGACCGATTTGAAGTATTGGTGGTGGACAACGGATCGCGGGACAGGACCCTCGCCATCGTGGATTCCTTCAAAAATCGCCTCAATTTGAAGGTCCTGCAACAGGTCGGTGTTCGCATTTCTGCGCTGCGCAATCTGGGAGCCCGTACTGCGGTGGGCGATATTGTGGCGTTTCTGGATGCAGATTGCCTTGCGCCCGCAGACTGGCTCGATCGCATTTTTGCATTAGCGCCTGCCGATGGCGCAGGAGTTCTGGGTGCGCACTATTTGCTTCCGCAAGATTCATCGTGGGTGGGGAGAACGTGGCATCGCTATCAGGAAGCTCCCAAGTCAGGGGAAGTATCACACATCCCCGCTGGGGACCTGATTATGCGACGCGAGGATTTCCTCAAGCTCGGTGGCTTCGACGAGACCATTCAGACCAATGAAGATTACGAGCTTTGTGAGCGTGCCAGAAAAGCCGGAATGCATGTTCGGGCTTTTCCTCAGATCGGTGTCGTTCATCTGGGAACGGCACAGAGCTTGCGTGTGTTTTTTCGCAAGCAGGCATGGCATGGGACGCACGTGATCAAGGTCTTTCTGCGTGATCCGCTGAAATCGCATAATCGCAAGGCAGTATTCTTTGCGGCGTACACGCTTCTTTGTCTGGCCGCGGTATTAGCTGGGATCGCGCGAGGGTTTGCTTCAGACGGCTTCTGGTTGTTCCCAGCCATTGCTCTAGCAGCGTTATGCTTGCCGCCGGCAGTGCTCTCTGCCAAGCAGGTGGTTGCCAGCCGGAAATACTCTGATTTCTTTCCTCTGTTCGCGCTCTACCTGATCTATGGCATCGCGCGGGCCAAAGCTCTCCTAAACATCAGGAACTTTATCTAAGGCCAGCCGATTTAGTGAACTGCGGCCCGGATATTCGTTGGTGGATTCGGTCTGGCTGCGCCGGAGAAAAACTCGTAAGCGCCGAGATCGTATCCTGCTCCCTGCGCGCGCAGCACTCCATCTTTGTCCGTATCGATGGTTGGTCCAGGATTTGGTTCAAAAGGATTACTCGGCACAACTACCAGTCCTGTGTTGATGGCCGGACTGCCAGAGATGATGTGATAATCGCCAAGGGTGCGATTCGCGAACAAAGGATCCACATTGGTGTTGTTGGTGGTTTGCGCCGGCCCTGAACCAATTCCGAACCAGAGATTTTTATCTCCCGTGATCTGGGACGTGCTGCCGTCAATATAAATTTCACCCGCCAGTTGGTAGGCGACGTTGTTGCGCAAGTGCATGATCAGCGTCGCCGGGCCTCCGCCCACACCAAACGCGCCGCGTGAGCCGCTGGCATTGGCTGAGTTGTTGGCAGCACAATCGGAAAGAGTGTTGTTAAACACCTCCACCGAGCCGGTCCCAGCCACTCCGTTATTAGTGATGCCGGCAACATAGATGCAGGAAAACGCCGCGCCGAGTTGCAGAGGATCCATGC
>DASXIL010000277.1:0-6115 GCA_036497985.1 Candidatus Angelobacter sp.
TGCTTGATCCCCTCTTCCAGATCGGCACGCTGGTCGGCGGTAGGTTCCCCGCCTTGAGAATTGTTCGCCGGCTCTTGTGGGCGTTGTGTCTTGCCAGCGGTGATCGTTTGAGCGGAAAGGACAAAAGGCAGCAGAAGCACGGCAATCAGGTGGAGGCGCATAGGATGCATTGTAAGGTGGTGGAGGCGGCAAAATTAAGGTATTTCTTCCCGGTGGCATCGGCAAACTAAAGTCACATGACCGGGGTGGACGAGCATTGACCCGGAGTAACAGAATGAGATATTTTCGGGTCACTCGGAGTGTGTGTCCTCCAGCAATAGTTTCGCTTAAATTTGAATACGTCTACTCCCCCAAGACAGGCAAGGGCGCCACTGAGTCACAAAAGATAAGCCCTCATGATGTCTATTCAGACGGTTGGCAGATACGAGATTACCGGTGAGCTTGGTCGCGGCGCCATGGGCGTTGTGTACAAGGCGCTGGACCCAACGATCGGCCGCACGGTAGCGCTAAAAACCATGCGGCTCGACGTCCACGGTCTTGACGCGCAGGAAATGGTGCGCCGTTTCCAGAATGAAGCCCGCGCTGCGGGCGTCCTGAACCATCCCAACATCGTTACTATTTATGACGCCGGCGAGCAGGACGGTATCTTCTACATCGCCATGGAGTTCATTGAAGGCACCACGCTGCATGAACTGCTGGCGGAAAAACGTGTCCTGGCGACAGATGAAGTGTTGCAGCTTACGCGCCAGATTTGCCGCGGCCTGGATTACGCGCATTCCAACGGAATTGTTCATCGCGACATAAAGCCGGCCAACATCATGATCACCGGGAACGGCACGGTGAAGATCATGGACTTCGGCATTGCCAAATCCGGCGGACAGGTCACCAATACCGGGCAGGTGCTGGGTACGCCGAATTACATGGCTCCCGAGCAGGTCAAAGGCCGCCAGTTGGATGGACGGTCCGACCTCTTCAGCCTGGGCGTAATTCTTTACGAGATGCTGACCGGCGAAAAACCATTCGTCGGCCAGAATGTTACGACGATCATTTACAAAATTGTCAACGAAAACCCGATCACGCCACGCGATCTGGATGTAACTGTCCATCCCGGTTTGAGTGCGATTGTCACCAAGGCACTGGCCAAAGCGCCTGACGATCGTTATCAAACCGGCGCGGACCTTGTCCGCGATCTTGAAAATTACAAACTGGCAGGGCCGGTGCGCACCGGAGGGACCGCTGCCCTCAGTCCTGCGCCCTCTGCGCCAGAAAAAACTCTGGTATTACCTTTGAGGGTGGTTGCCGGAAACACAGCCAGGGCCGCCGCGGCCGCGCCAGCTCTGGCTAAAAAACCGATTCCGGTAAAACGTCCTACCACGGCCATTCTTTCCAGCAAGCGCAGCGTGTTGCTCGCCACCATTGTGACTATCGTGGTGCTGGGCAGCGCCATGGGAGGCTACGCGTATCATCGGACGCAAGTAAAGATGCGTCAGCTTGCGGAAGAAGCCAAAATAAAAGAAGCGCAGCAGGCGGCGCGCGAGCCAATCGCCATCGCCATCCCCGCGCCCACGCCGGAGCACAAAGAAGAGATAGCTCCGGACACGACGGTAAAATTTTTCCCGACAAAAAAATCTGTGCCGGCGCAAAAAGCGCCAACGCCGCAGAAGGCCACCAGCTCGCCGAATAAAGTTTTCGTCGCGCAAAGCGAGTTGAAGCTACTCTCGCAACCGGACAATGCCAAGGTGGAAATCGACGGATGGAGCGAACCGAACTGGGTGACTCCGTTTACGGCTTCGCATCTTGCAGCGGGCACGCATGCCATCGTGTTCAGCAAATCAGGCTACCTGCAACAAACAAAGTCCGTGGAGTCAGTGGCCGGCAAGAGCGTTGACGTATCGGCAGAACTGGCGCCAGCGGTTTCAACGATCGTCGTTACCAGCAATCCACAGGGCGCGAATGTTTGGGTAGACGGCAAAGACAGTGGGCTAACAACGCCAACGCAGCTCACGGTGGAAAAAGGATTCCATAAAGTCACGGTGCGTAAGGCCGGTTTTAAAGAGCTGTCCATGGAAGATACCGTGGCTGAAGGCCAGACAATGAGCTTTTCACCGGTGCTGCTGAGCGTAAACGTTCAACCAGAGGACGGCAAGAGCCCGAATCCGCTGCGGCGGTTCTTTGGCACCGATACCATCCCTGAAGGCAAGGGCCTGGTGCATATCCGGACGAACCCTGAAGGCGCAACGATTCTGGTAGACGGCAAAGCCGCTCCAAAAAGGACAAATGCGCGGTGGCCCGCCGATCCTGGCGTTTACAGCATTGTGCTGCAAATGAGCGGTTACAAGCCGGTGCACAGAAATATCAAGGTGCAAAAAGGTAAAGTCGTAAACATTGACGAGCTTCTGGAAAAACAATAACCATGTAATCCTATGGCCCGCCTTATTATTTCCTCGCCCGACGGGAAAAACGGCATTCTGGAACTCAACAAGCCGCTCATTACAGTGGGGCGGGGGAATGCCAACGATCTGGTACTGAATGACGCCAGCGTCAGCCGTTTCCATGCGGTCTTCAAGCTAAGAGACAACTCCATTTTTGTCGCCGATCGCGGCAGCACTAACGGAATTGTCCTAAACGACGAAAAAATCAGCAAAGAAACCGAACTTAAGAATGGCGACGTTGCGCTGCTGGGTCTTTACCGGCTGCGCCTGGAAAACGTGGACGATAAAGGACTTCAGGTCCGCCGGGGGGAGTGGCCTTCCACACTGAACAACCTCATGCGCGACCGCACTCAGCAGGCCGCGCTGCCGCGCAGCAGTGATACGCACAGCAATGAGCTTACCGATCTGGCCACCCGCGTAAAAAAGCTGGAGCGAGAAAATTATCTGCTCACGGTCCTATATGAAGCAGGCAAGGCTTTGAGTTCCAAGCTGGCGCTGGAGCATATCTGCGAGCAAGTGATCTCGTTGGCCTGTTTGATTGAAGGCGTGGAGCGCGGCTTTGTGATGCTGTTTGACGAGCGCGGCGAGGTAGCGAAGCAAACGGAGGTACGGTATCGCGATCCGGCAAGCGCCGGGAGCCGGCCGCAGATCATCCTGAGCACACGCGTGCTGGAGCTGATTCGCAAAGAGCGGCAGCCGATCCTGATCGATGACGTGAGTGCCGACGAACGCTTCAGCGGGAGTGAAAGCCTCAAGATTTCCGGTCTGCGTTCTGCCATGTGCGCGCCGCTGGTTGGCAAGGACCAGCTTTTCGGCGTGCTTTATGTGGACAATCTTGAGAAAGCCTCAGCTTTCACGCAGGACGAGCTCAACGTTTTTGCCCTGGTCGCGGCGCAGGCGGGAGCCGCTGTAGACAATGCCTTCGCGCATGAAAAGATCGCCCAGCAATCATTGCAGCGATCGGCCCTGGAACGGTTTTTGTCGCCTGAAGTCGTGGAGATGGTGGTAGCAAATCCTGATATCCGGCTGGGCGGCGTAAATCAGGAAGTCACTGTGATGTTCGCGGACATTCGCGGCTTTACCACGATGAGTGAAGCCATGGAGCCGGCCCGCGTGGTGGAAATCCTGAACGAATATTTCACGCGGGTTACGGACGTGATTTTTGATAACGGCGGCACGCTCGACAAATATATTGGCGACGCAGTGATGGCGGTATTTGGAGCGCCAATCTCCAAGGGCAATGACGCGGCTGCGGCAGTAAATTCGGCAATGCAGATCCAGCGGCTGCTGATTGAACTGAACCGCGACGCCGCAGCGCGAGAGTGGCCGGAGCTGCGCGTGGGAATCGGGATCAATACGGGAAACGCCATCGCAGGCAACATTGGATCGCCACGGAGGCTGGACTATACGGTAGTGGGCGACGCAGTGAATACCGCACAGAGGCTTATGACAAACGCGGCCGGCGGACAGATTTTGATTTCGGAATCGACGGCAAAAAAGCTCGGCAAGACAGGCAAGACCATTGATCTGGAGCGGCTACCGGAACTGAAAGTAA
This sequence comes from Candidatus Angelobacter sp., assembly GCA_036497985.1. GTDB lineage: Bacteria > Acidobacteriota > Terriglobia > Terriglobales > Acidobacteriaceae > Angelobacter. Next base: position 3,988 of record DASXIL010000277.1, read on the forward strand.
AAGGCCGTAGCGAGGCTGTTCCGGTCTTCAGGGTGAACTGGGTGGAACAATCGGCAGAAACCGTGGTGTTGCCAAAGAAAAAGCGCCCCGCCAGGAGCGCTTCAAGGTCACGCAAAGTTTCTACTTAGGCGTGGCTGTGGCAGCAGCGCCCTTCTTGCCGCCTTTCTTGTCTGTAGATCCCGCCACATGGTGAGCAATGATCTTGTCTTTGACCTGATCATAGGTGGCCTGGGGCAGGATCTTCTTGGTCAAGAGATCGCGCTTGGAGTTGTACGGGCGGCCATCAATGATCTTCTGGCTGTATGCATCGCCAATGCCGGGAAGCGCTGTGAGCTCTTCCTTGCTGGCGGCAATGATATCGACCAAGTCAGCTTTCTTGGTTTTGGTTGCGGTGCTATCTGATTTTGTCTTCTTGGCGGCAGCTGCATCTTTGCCGGAACCGGCTGCTGTGCCTTGCGCATAGCCCATATTGGCCATCATGGCGAAGGCAAGCACGAAACCAAAAAAGCGGATATTTTTCTGAAACATGCTGTGGAGTCTCCTTGTTAGCTAGAGAGATAGGGTACCGCTCCCATTGCGACACAGAGTCTAGGTGTTTAGCAGGAGATTGTCAAAAGCCATCAGTGGGTAGGATTGCCTTCGCATTTGAAGTCACCATCGGACGACAGATAGCCAACCAAACCCGGTGGCAAACCGAATGTAGTGGGCCAGTTTTACATTGAGTTTTCGGACGAAGCCTGGAAAGGAATCAGGCGGGCTTGCGGCCAGTCTTTTTCTTTCCTTCCCACGCGCGCTGAGGACGCTGAGATTCAGGCAGATCGCGGTTCTCTACTCGATCATACATATAGCGATCACTCACGGTACCAAGAGATTCATTGTAGAGGCTGGTGGCCCCGGTGGCTTCTTTAAGTTCTTCTGAAATCTGGTGAATAGCCTGGAGATGATCGGCTGTAGCCGGCACTTCGGCTTTGGTGGTCTTCAGAAATTTCTGGTATCCCTTGTCCACAAGACGGGAGATTTCGCCGCCGATCTGGATTCCGGGCTTGGCGAAGAGGCGGGCTGCGCCATCATCGCCCCGCTCAATGGCCGCGGAAACGCTCGATTTTTTGAGGAAGACGCGGTTCTTTGTGCCGGGAGCTTCCAGAATGTCAAAGCCATGATCGCGAAGCCAATTCACAGCTTCTTCATACGTGCGTTTCTCTGTTGTTGTCGCCATAAACCACCTGACCGCGGATTCGATTCCAAACACAAATGCGATGTTGCCCTGGAAAGCAGGGAATGGATAATGTCGCACATGGAGAGCCGTTACAGCAACATTACTGTTGTGCAAAGGGTTACCCCCGCCCTGCGGGTAAGAGATCAGATATGATTCGGTTCGCAGAACGGCTCAGATTAAAACCGGCGCTTATTCTCCCCCGAGATTTTCAGCGCCGGTCTTAAAGGGTCTCCCGTAACCGGGAGAACCAGGCCGCTCATCTACTTTCGGCCAACTTGTTCGTAAAGCAAAAGGCGGGTGTGCAAAATGGATGAAAAGCTCTGTAACACCAAGATGCCTTGCGGGTGCAAAGCGGGTCAATAAGAAAGGCGGACGCGGTATTTACTTAGTCGATAACAAACAAGGTGGCATTGATTCTGCCGGGGCTGATGTATACTGTGCCGAACTTGAATAGGCGGGGCATTTTAAGTTAATTCTGGTCCCCGCGTGCTGGAATTGCTGTGGGGGCGGCTACTTTATCGGGGGTTCTGAGAACACCATAACTTTTTTACCTTGACCAGCAGCAGCCCCGGTCGGGAGGGTCCGTATGGACCTAATTATTATTCGTCTCGTTTTCATTTCTGTTGTTGCAGTTGCCTGTTATCACTTGAAGCCGTTCGGATTGGCCAATTTTCCTGCGTGGATCTCGGCTTGTGCCGGCGTAGTGATTGGCGCCATGGTGGTGTGGTTTGAAGCGCGCCTGCGCGTGGTGAGCCTCAAACGACTTATCGGCGCAGTAATTGGCAGCATTCTGGGCATTCTGGGCGCCTATCTCTTCAGTGTTGTCATCAAGAACAGCATTACGCACTCTGAAACCCAGCGGTTTCTTATGCTGATGGTGATGCTGCTGATGTCATACGTTGGGTTGATTGT